>DASWYX010000667.1:0-21958 GCA_036404755.1 Pseudoduganella sp. | reverse complement strand
GAAGCGCTGCTTCGCCTCCGTATAGCTGAGCACTTCCAGCGACGGCACGCGCAGCGCCCGCTGCACCAGCTTCAGCGGCACCAGGGGCGCCGTGGCCAGCGCACACACATGTTCCACCACGTTGTACAGCTGGCGCACGTTGCCGGGCCAGGCCGCGCGCGTCAAGGCTTCCAACGCATCCGGCGCAAAACCGTTGACCGTCTTCTGATATTTGGCGGACAGCATCTGCAGGAACTGGGTGGCCAGCAGCCCGATGTCCTCGCGCCGCTGCGACAGGGGCGGCAGGGTCAGCGTGATCACGTTCAGGCGGTAGTACAGGTCCTCGCGGAACTGGCCCTCCAGCATGGCCTGTTCCAGGTCGCGGTGAGTGGCGGACAGCACGCGCACATCGACCGGCCGGCCCGCATCCGAGCCGACCTGGCGCACCACGCGCTCCTGCAGCACGCGCAGCAGCTTGACCTGCAGGTGCAGGGCCATGTCGCCGATCTCGTCGAGGAAGAGGGTGCCGCCGTCCGCCGCCTGGATCAGGCCTTCGCGGCTGCTCACGGCGCCGGTAAAGGAGCCCTTCACGTGGCCGAACAGTTCGGATTCCAGCAACTGCTCCGGAATCGCGCCGCAGTTGACGGCGATAAAGGGCGCACGGGCGCGGCGCGAGGCGCGGTGGATGGCGCGCGCCAGCAGCTCCTTGCCGGTACCGCTCTCGCCCCGGATCAGCACACTGGCGTCGGACACGGCCACCAGCTTGGCCTCGGCCAGCAGTTCGGCCATGGCCTGGCTGCGGCTGATGATTTCCTCGCGCCAGTGCTCGTCGCTGCGCGACTGCACCACGCTCGGCGCGCTCAGGCTCAGGGCCTGGTCGATGCGGTCCAGCAGCACCTTCGCTTCGAATGGCTTTGTCAGATAGGCATAGGCGCCCAGCGACGTCGCCTCCACCGCATCGGGAATGGTGCCGTGGGCGGTCAGCAGGATCACGGGCAGGGCAGGGTACTGCCTGCGGATCTGCTGGAACAGGGCCATGCCGTCGCGGCCGGGCAGGCGGATGTCGCTGATCACCATAGCCGGCAATTCCATCGACATGCGCGCCAGCGCCGCTTCCGCGCTGTCCACGCCCGTCACCTTGTAGCCGTTGGCTTCCAGCCGCATCGACAACAGGCGCAGCAGGTCGGGATCATCGTCGACCAGCAGCAGATGTGCGCCGGCCGCCATCACTTCACCCCGCCCGACGGACCGCTGGAAGGGCGCACCGGCAAGCCGCGTTCAATCGCCTTCAGCGCTTCCAGCATATCGTTCAACTGCTCGTTCTTGCGCTGGCCGTCCTTCAACTGGGCATTCAGCCTTTCCGCATGGTCGGCCAGGCGGCGCTGCTCGGCGCAATAACTGGAAAGCAGCTGGGCCAGGGGCCGCAGCGGCGCCGCTTCCGCTTCGCTGGCGCCGGCCACCGCGTCGAACTGGGCCTGGGCGCGCGCCAGGTCGCCGGGGCTGCGCGTCAGCATCAGCGCCATGCCCGACTGCAGCAGGTTCTTCGGCGATTTCGCCTGCAGCGACAGGCTGCTGATTTCCTTGATCAGCTCACCCTGGGACATCTTGCGCAGGCTCTGGTGATAGGCCAGCAGCGGCCCGACTTCGTCCGTTTGCGCGGGCATCACGGTGATCGGCGCGTGCACCACCGGCGCCGGCATCGTCGGCAGAGGCGCGGGCTGGGGCGGCCGCTGCAGCGCGCAGGCTGAGCACAGCAGCAGGGGCGGCAATAAATTCTTAGCGTTCATATGGCAATTCAATCCTGAAGTGGGCCCCTTCTATCGAGGGCAGTAGTTGCAGCGTGCCGCCATGAGCGCTTACGTATTCGCGTACGATGGACAGTCCTATGCCGTTGCCGCGGCGTGCGCCGGGCGGCTGGCGTTCGCCCTGGTAAAAGGGCTCGAAGATATGTTCGGCGTCGGTCGCGGCCACGCCCGGGCCCTGGTCGGCGCAATCGATCAGCAGCGTGCCGGCGTGCTCGCCCACCTTGAAGCGCACATTGCCGCCCTCGGGGCTGAAGCGCACGGCGTTCGACAGCAGGTTGCCCGTGACCACGGCCAGCTTGTCGGCATCGGCCATGATCAGCGGGGCGTGTCCCTCGACGGTGACATTCAGGTTGCGCGACTGCCATTGCAGGCGCTGCGCGTCGATCACCTTGCGCAGCATCTCGGTGGCGTCGACCGGTTTGCGGTGCAGGTGCTGGGCTTCGAAATTGGCCGTGTTATAGCGCAGCAGGTCCTCGATCTGGGTTTGCAGCGAGGCCGTGTTCTGGCGCAGGATGCCGGCGATCTCGCGCTGGTTGGGCGCCAGCGGGCCGGCCACCTCGTCCTCCAGCAGGGAAACGCCTTCCACCAGCGCGGCCAGCGGCGTTTTCAGTTCATGCGAGATGTGGCGCAGGAAGCGCGACTTGTCCGCCTCCAGGTCGGCCAGGCGCTGGCGCAGCCAGTTCAATTGCTGGCCGAGGCGGCGCAAGTCGTCCGGGCCCTGCACTTCGATCGCGCGGTCGTAGCGGTTGCCGCCCAACTGGCCGATGGCGTTCTCGATCTGCGCCAGGGGGCGCGACAGCCACATGCCGAAGCCCAGCGCGAGCGCTGCGGCGACGGCGATCGAGGCCACCACCTGGCCGGTCAGCACGCTGCGCTGCTTCTCCAGTTCCACCGTGATCTGGTTGTTGCGGTAATCGACTTCGCGCTTCACCTCATCGGCCAGCGTCTCGTTGATCGCGGGCAGGCCGGTCAGCGCCATGTTCAGCATCTGCTGGCGCGCGGCGCGGCGCGAGCGCGGCACCTGCATGGCCGACCACGCCGCTTCGCCATGCTCGCGCCAGGCCTCGAACGATGCCCGTTCGGCGCGCGGCAGGCCGCTGGCCAGTGCATCGAGCGCCGCCTGGCCATCGCGCCAGGCGTCCTGGTAACGCTCGCGGAAGGCTGGATCGTCCAGCACCAGGAATTGCCGCGCACTGCGCTCCATCGCCACGCTGCGCTCGGCCAGGCGCTGGGCATTCGCGGTCAGGATCACGGCATCGCGCCCGATTTCGCGGCTGTGCGCCGCCAGACGGTCGAGCGTGAGCAGGGCATGGACGGACGTCGCGCTGAGCAGCAGGGCAATCAGCAGGAAGACGCCGAGCAGTAATTGACGGAAAGAAAGCTTGGTAAACATCGTCGCAGCGGGCTGTGAAGAGGCATGTTATCCAATTCATCATAGGTGAAATTGCCCTCTTGCCGCGCTCTGTTGCTTGCCTCCCGTCCACACCTCCAATTCGGGGTCAGCTCTGTCATTCGGACAGTCAGCGCTACCATTTGAGGCAGATCAATACGCCAAAACGCCCGTTTTCGCGTATTGAGCCAGATCAAATGAGTGGTTCGCGTGTCCGAATGACAGAGCTGACCCCGAATTTTGCTATTATATTTAGGTAGCCTATCTATTTAATTTATATGCAAGAGAAACCCATTCCTCCGCAGGCCCTGGAGCTGGCGAACGAGTTGCGCACGGCGCTGAAGATGCTGATGCGCGAAATGCGGCGCGATGCGGGCATCATCGAGCACGAAATTCCGATGGCGCAGTTCATCCTGATGGTCACGCTGGCCGAGCATCCGGGCACCGGCGTGGCGCAGCTGGCGCGCATGGAGAAGGTGAGCGGGCCGACCATCAGCGCCCACGTGAAGGCGATGGAAGCGGCGGGGCTGGTGGAGCGCTGCGGCGTGGACCCGGCCGACCGCCGCCGCTCTGGCCTGCGCCTGTCGCAAGAGGGAGAGCGCAAGATACAGGAGCTGCGCGAGCAGCGCCGTGACTGGATGGCGCGCCGCATCGCGCGCCTGTCCCCGGAAGCGATGGCGGCCCTGGCCGCGGCCATCGGCCCCTTGAAGGAGATTGCAGAATGACCCAGGACGCGAGCGCCACCACGACGGCAGCGGAAATCCGCGCCATCTATTTCGCCATGATGACCGTGCTCGGACTGAGTGCGCTGGACCAGAGCATCGTTTCGACCGCGCTGCCGCGCATCGTCAGCGATCTTGGCGGCATGGCGCACCTGTCGTGGGTGGTCACGGCCTATGTGCTGGCGTCCACCGTGACGATGCCCTTGTACGGCAAGATGGCGGACCAGTATGGCCGCCGCCCCCTGATCTTCGCCGCGCTGGGCATTTTCCTGCTCGGCTCCGCGCTGTGCGGCCTGTCGCAGAACATGCTGCAGCTGATCGTGTTCCGCGCGATCCAGGGCATCGGCGCGGGCGGCTTCATGCCGCTGGCGCAGATCATCATTGGCGACGTGGTGCCGCCGTCCGAGCGCGGCAAGCGCATGGGCATGATCCCCATCGTGTTTGCGGTGACCAGCGTGCTCGGTCCCGTGGTGGGCGGCCTGATCACGGACTGGCTGTCGTGGCACTGGATCTTCTACGTCAACCTGCCGGTTGGCGCACTCGCTTTCTGGGCGATCGCGCGCTCGCTGCACAAGCCGGCGGTCCGGCATGCGCACCGCATCGACTACCTGGGCTCCGTGCTGCTGACCGGCTCGCTCACCGCGCTGTTGCTGGTGCTGGCAATGGGCGGCACCGAGTGGGCCTGGGATTCCACGCCAGTCTACGTGTGCCTGGCGCTGGCAATTGGCATGGGCATCGCGCTGGTCATCCACGTGCGCCGGGCCGCCGAACCCGTGCTGCCGCCGGACCTGTTCCACAGCCGCGTGTTCAATATCGCCAGCGTCGTCATGGCGCTGACCTTCACGGGCCTGATGGGCGCGACCATCTTCTTTCCCCTGTTTTTCCAGGTGGTGATGGGCAGCAGCCCCGCGCAGTCGGGCATCCTGACGGTGCTGATGATGGTGGGGCTGGTACTGTCTTCCTTCCTCAACGGCCGTCTGATGGCGAAGTCGGGCAAGTACAAGATGGTGCAGGTAGCGGGCTTGGTCGCCGCGACCGTCGCCTTTGCCGTGCTGGCGTGGGCGATGGAAAAGAGCCTGGGCTTTATCGTCATCGAGCCGGCCATCTTCCTGATGGGGCTTGGCCTCGGCCTGGTGATGCCGAACATGACGATCGCCGTGCAGAACGCGCTGCCGCTGGCACGCCGCGGCGTGGGCACGGCGATGCTGACCTTCTTCCGTTCGCTGGGTGGCCTGCTGGGCGTTACGGGTTCAGGCGCGATCCTGGCGCGCCAGCTGCATGCGCATGGCATCCAGGCCGTGGTGGCGGTTAGCGCGCATGGCAGCGCCGCGGCGACGGTCGCCGGCGCGGCGCAGGTGGCGGTCTATCGCCACGCCATCGCCAGCGTGTTCGCGGCGGGCGGCGTCATGGTGGGGCTTGGCCTGCTGGCGCTGCTGATGCTGCCCGAGCTGCCGCTCAGCGGCCACCCGGCCGCCGTCAAGCCGCAGGCGCAGGAAAGCTGACGCGCACCAGCAGCCCGCGCCCGCCGGCGCCGCTGTGCAGCGAAATGGTGGCGTGGTGCAGGGCGGCG
The DNA here is from genome assembly GCA_036404755.1 of Pseudoduganella sp. Classification (GTDB taxonomy): domain Bacteria; phylum Pseudomonadota; class Gammaproteobacteria; order Burkholderiales; family Burkholderiaceae_D; genus Rugamonas. The sequence goes on along the minus strand of DASWYX010000667.1, from coordinate 16,492 downwards.
ATATCGCGCACGATGGCCAGGCCAAGCCCGGAACCGCCCGGATTGGCCTGCATCGACGTGGCGGCGCGGTAGAAGGGCGAAAATACGCGATCGCGGTCCGCTTCGGGAATGCCCGTGCCGCTGTCTTCCACCTCCAGCACAATGTGCTCGGCATAGCGCATCACGCGCAGCACCACGCTGCCGCCTTGCGGCGTGTACTGCAGGGCGTTATCCACCAGGTTGGCGACCAGCTCGTGCAGCAGCAGCGCCTGCCCCGCGACTTCGGCCTCGGTCTCGCCTTCCAGCGAGAGGTCGATATTGCGGTTGACGGCGGATAGCGCCATCTCCAGCGCCACCTGCTGCACCATCGCGCGCAGCGCCACCGGCTCCGGCGTGTGGTTGCCGCTATGCTCGATACGGGCCAGCATCAGCAGGCGGTTGGCCAGGTGCACCGTGGCGTCCGTGGTGTTGGCGATGCTCATGACGATCTCGCGCAGGTTGGCGCCCCGATCGAGTTCGCGCTGCGCCAGTTCGGCCTGGGTCTTCAGCACCGTGAGCGGCGTGCGCAGCTGGTGCGAAGCGTCCGCAATGAAGCGGCGCTGGCTGGCAATCAGGTCCTGGATGCGCGACATCGATGCGTTCATCGCCTGCACCAGCGGCCGCACTTCCTTGTGCACCAGCGTGGGATCGAGGTCGGACAGGTCGGACACGCTGCGCGTCTCCACCTCATTTTTCAGCCGCATCAATGGGCTCAGCACCAGCTGCACGGCAAACCACACCAGCAGCGCCGCCACCAGCACCAGGCTGGCCTGCCAGGCGATGGTGTCGAACAGGATCTTGTTGGTCAGCCCGCGCCTGGCGTCCAGCGTTTCACCGACCTGTATCAGCGCGATGCCGCGCATCGAATCGTCGTACACCGGCTGCAGCAGCGCGGCGATGCGGATCGGCTGGCCGTTGTACTTGGCGTGGTAGAAGCGCACCAGGGCAGGGTAGTTCTCCGAGCGCGGCACGTTGGCCGGCACCGGCGGCAGGTCGTCGTAGCCGGACACCGTTTCGCCCTTGATGCCGGTCACCTTGTAGTAGATGCGGCCCAGCGTGTCGGTCTCGAAGCTGTCCAGCGCGACGTAGGGCACATCGGCCACCACATTGCCGTCCACCACGGACACGCGCTCGGCCAGCGCCCGCGTCGATGCCAGCAGCGAACGGTCGTAGGCCTGGTCCGCCGCATCGACCGCATTGCGGTAGACCGACACCGTATTCAGGATCTCCAGCAGGATCAGCGGCAGCAGCAGCCAGCGCAGCAGCGCTCCGCGCAGGCTGCCCAGCGGGCCGGCCTGCCAGCGCGTGCGCAGACGGTCGATCAACGGCGCCATCAGGCTTTCGGTTCGCGCGGCTGCAGCAGGTAGCCGATGCCGCGCAGCGTGGTAATGGCAGCCGCGCCGGGCTCCTTGCTTTCCAGCTTCTTGCGCACGCGGTGGATGTAGAGCTCAATGGCATCGAGATTGGCATCGTCGGCCAGGGCGAAGACTTCGTCGAACAGCTTTTCCTTGGCCACCGGCTTGCCGCCGCGCGTGATCAGGGCTTCCAGCACCGCATGTTCGCGCGGCGTCAGCGCCAGGCTCTGGCCGTAATAGCTGAACATGCGGGTGACGGTGTCGAATTTCAGTTCCCCGCATTCGTAGACCAGGGCTTCATTGCCCGTGCTGCGGCGCAGCAAGGCTTTCACGCGCGCTTCCAGCTCCACCAGTTCGAAAGGCTTGGCGAGGTAATCGTCCGCGCCCAGGTTCAGGCCCTGTACCCGGTCTTCCAGGCCGCCGCGGGCGGTCAGGATCAGCACCGGGGTCTTGCCGCCGCGGCCGCGCAGGCGCTTCAGCACTTCCAGACCGTCCATCTTGGGCAAGGTCAGGTCGAGGATGATCAGCGCGTACTCCTGAGTCAGCAGCAGGGCATCCGCGTCCGCGCCATTGTCCGCACATTCGACCGTCAAGTGGGCATCGCGCAACGCCTTGGCCAGCCAGTGTTGTAATTCTGTGTGGTCTTCCACTAATAGTATGCGCATCGGGGATTGCTGAAAGGCGATTGAAAGGTTGGTGATTTTATAGTTGAATCGTGCCAGAGCATGATCCAGCACAACTAACTATAAACCCAGGAGACAGCTTGTGAAAAGAACTTCCATGACGCTCGCCGTCGCGGCGACGCTCGTCGCTGCCGGCGCAGCCCACGCACAATCCAACGTTCAAGTCTACGGTCTGCTCGACGTTGGCGTCGATATCGCATCGGACGCCAAACCGGGCGGCGGCACCCTGAGCCGCGTCAGCTCGGGCGGCATGAACACTTCCCGCTGGGGCCTGCGCGGCTCCGAAGACCTGGGCGGCGGACTCAAAGCCGTGTTCCAGCTGGAAGGCGGCATCCTGATGGATACCGGTGCATCGGACGGCGCGCTGTTCCGCCGCCAGGCCAATGTGGGCCTGGAAGGCAACTGGGGCCGCATCGTGGCCGGCCGTTCCTTCACCAGTGTCTATGACACCGTGATCCGCTTCGACCCGATGGGCTTCGCGCCGTTCTACTCCTGGGCCACCAGCGGCAATGCCACCGGCCCAAGCAAGTACGGCATGACCACCGGCTTCGATAACCTGGTCAAGTACTCGGGCAGCACCGGCGCCTTCAAGTACGGCGCCACCTATGCCTTCGGCGAGCAAAGCACCGGCAGCAATGCCGACAGCGCCAAGTATGCGGTCGCCACCAGCTACGAGACCGAAGGCCTGGGCCTGATGCTGACCTACGAGCGCGTTAACGGCAACACCGTCCCCGCCACCGGCAACCGTGACGAAACCACGGCCATCCATGCTGGCGGCTACTATGAAACGGGCCCCTTCAAATTCTGGCTGGCAGGCCGCGACTACAAGCTGAAGGCAGGGAAGGCCGCCACGCCGGACGTGAAAGCCACCACCTACTGGACCGGCCTGGCCTACAAGCTGCCGCAAGCCACCGTGACCGGCGCGATCTACTATGTCGATGTCAAGAACGTTGCCGCCGGCAAGGATGCTGACCCGATCATGTACGTGCTGCGCTACCGCCACCACGCTTCCAAGCGTACCGACTTGTATGCGACTCTCGGTTACACCAAGGCCAAGCACGGCCTGCTGACCGGCCTGTCGCGTGACGATGCGGGCTTCGGCGACAGCCAGCGCGGCCTGATGGTCGGCATCCAGCACCGCTTCTAAGCCATGAAAACCCTTGCCCGCCTGCTGCTCGCCGCCACCCTGTTCGGCAGCGGCGCGGCGCTGGCTTCCGGCGCCGAGTGCATCGTGCCGTCCAAACCGGGCGGCGCCATGGATCTCACCTGCAAGCTGGTGCAGCAAGGGTTGAAAGCTTCGGACGATCCGCAGCAGGTACGCATCAGCTATCTGCCCGGCGGCATCGGCGCCGTGGCCTGGCACTCGCTGGTGTCGCAGCGCCGCGCCAACCACAACACGATGGTCGCCTTTTCCGGCGGGTCCCTGCTCAATATGGCGCAGGGCAAGTTCGGCAAGGTGAAACCGTCGGACGTGCGCTGGGTGGCGGCGCTGGGCGCCGACTACGGCATGATCGCCGTGCGCGCCGATTCGCCCTACAAGACGCTGGGCGAACTGGTGGCGGCACTGAAGCGCGATCCCTCCAAGGTGCTGATCGGCGTCAGCGGCACTATCGGCAGCCAGGACTGGCTGAAGGTGGCGCTGCTGGTGCGCCAGGCCGGCATCGATCCGAAAGTGCTGCGCTTCGTGGCGCTGGAGGGCGGCGGGGAAGCGTTCACCGCGCTGCAGGCGAACTACGTGCACGTGGTCTCGGGCGATGCCTCCGAAGCGCACCTGATGGCGCCGGCCGGCAATGTGCGTGTGCTGGCGGTGCTGTCCGAACAGCGCTTGCCGGGCCTGCTGGCCAACGTTCCCACGGCGCGCGAGCAGGGCTACGACGTCGTGTGGCCCATCATCCGCGGCGTATGGATGGGGCCTCAGGAGGAGGATGCCGATTACGCCCAGTGGGTCAAGCGTTTCGACCGCATGATGGCCGACCCCGATTTTCCGCGCTTGCGCGAAGCGGCGGGCCTTTACCCCTTCAGCATGACGGGGCAGGCGCTGTCCGATTATGTGAAAAAGGCCGTGGACGACTACGGCCGCCGCGCCAGCCAGCTTGGCCTGGTGCGCTGACAAAAAACCTCTCAGGAGACACCAATGAAGATGAAGATGACCGTGGCGGCAGCTGCCGCAGGCCTGTTTGCAAGCTCCGCTTTCGCGCAACTGCCGGCAGGCTACCCTGCCGATTACCAGAAAGTCGTGGACGCGGCAAAGAAGGAAGGCAAGCTGGTGATCTACGGCGCCACCGACAGCAAGGCGACCCAGCCGCTGATCAAGGATTTCAGCGCCCTCTATCCGGGCATCACGGTCGAGTACAACGACATGAACTCGACCGAAGTGTATAACCGCTTCATCTCCGAAGTGGCTTCCGGCGGCGCCACGGCCGACGTGGTGTGGTCGTCCGCGATGGACCTGCAGATGCGCCTCGCCTCCGATGGCTATGCGCTGAAGTACAAATCCGTTGAAGCGTCGAAGATCCCCGGCTGGGCAGTGTGGGACGACCAGGCTTACGGCACCACTTTCGAGCCGGCAGCCATCGTCTACAACAAGCGCCTGGTCGATGCCAAGGAAGTGCCGCAGACCCACGCCGACTTCGTCAACCTGATCAAGCAGCCGAAGTTCAAGGACAAGGTCACCACCTACGATATCGAGAAATCCGGCGTGGGCTTCATGTTCATGACCCAGGATGCGCGCGAATACCCGAAATTCCAGGAGCTGGAAAACGCCTTCGGCGAAGCGAAGGTGCGCGTGCAATCCTCCACCGGCACCATGATGGAGCGTATCTCTTCCGGCGAGAACCTGATCGGCTATAACGTGCTGGGTTCCTACGCGCTGGTGCGCGCCAAGACCGACCCTTCGATCGGCGTGCAGCTGCCGAAGGATTACACGCTGGTGATGTCGCGCGTGGTATTCATCAACAAGGGCGCGAAGAACGTCAACGCCGCCAAGCTGTGGCTGGACTACATGCTGTCGCACCGCGGCCAGACCGTCGTCGCCAACGACTCCAAGCTGTTCGCGATCCGCTCCGACGTGACGGGCGAAACCACCTCCGCCGACCTGGTCAAGCAGATCGGCCAGGACAAGATCAAGCCCGTGCCCGTGCACCCGATCCTGCTGCAGTTCCTCGGCCCGGCCAAGCGCATGGCCTTCCTGAAGCAGTGGAAAGAAACGGCCGGCAAGAAGTAACCAAGGAGTAGTCCATGCATACCGCAACCCTGGGCCGGCCCGCCCTGAACTGGCCGCGCGGCGTGGTCGTCGTACTGACCTCGATCGCGATTTTCCTGCCGCTGTTCCTGATCTTCTATCAGAGCTTCCTTTCGGCGCCTTTCTTCATGCCGGGCAAGGAGGTGGGGCTGGAAGCTTACCGCTTCATCTTTGATGATCCGGACTTCGCGATGGCCTTCAAGAACGGCCTGATCCTGGCGGCCGGCCTGGCGGCGATTGCCGTCCCGCTGGGCGGTATGCTGGCTTTCCTGATGATCCGCACCGACCTGCCGGGGCGCGGCTGGATCGCGCCGCTGCTGCTGGTGCCGATCTTCGTGTCGCCGATGGTGATGGGCTTCGGCTATGTGGTGTCGATGGGGCCCGTGGGCTTCTATTCGACCTGGGCCAAGGAGTTGCTGGGCTTCGTGCCCTGGAATATCTACTCCTTCACCAGCATCGTGGTGATTGCGGGCCTGACCCACGTGCCGCACGTCTACCTGTACGCTTCGTCGGCACTGAAGTCGCTCGGCTCGGATGTGGAAGAGGCGGCCCGCGTGGCCGGCGCTTCGCCGCTGCAGGTGATGTTCAACGTGTCGCTGCCGATGATCATGCCGGCGCTGGCTTATGCGGGCGTGCTGGTGTTCTTCCTCGGCTTCGAGGTGTTCGGCCTGGTGCTGGTGCTGGGCGACCCTGAGGGCCACCTGGTGCTGCCGACCTATCTGTACAAGCTGACCAACAAGCTGGGCACACCGTCCTACCACCTGATGGCCGCCGTGGCGGTCTGTCTGGTGGCGGTGACGATGCCGCTGGTGATGATGCAGCGCTGGCTGCTGAAGTCCGCCAACAAGTATGTGTCCATCAAGGGCAAGGGCGCCCGCACCAAGGCCATGCCGCTGGGGCAGTGGAAGTGGCTGGCCTTCGCGCTGCTGGCCGCCTGGCTGATTTTCACCATCGTGCTGCCGCTGTCCGGCATCGCACTGCGCTCCTTCGTGCAGTACTGGGGCGAGGGCGTGAAGCTGACCGACGTGCTGACCCTGCAGCATTTCCGTGAAGTGTTCGAGCAGCCTTCGCTGATCCGCGGCATCGTCAACACGGTGCTGATCGGCGTGATCGGCGGCGGCCTGGCGATCTTCTGCTACTGCTTCATCGCGCTGGCCATGCACCGCAAGCCGGACACCATTACCCGCCTGCTGGACTACAGCGTGCTGGTGCCGCGCGCCATCCCTGGCCTGCTGGCCGGCCTGGCTTTCCTGTGGGTGTTCCTGTTCGTACCTTCCTGGCTGGATGGGCTGGTGAAGGGTTCGGAGAATGCGGTCGCCGTATGGATTTCCGGTTCGCTGGTGCCGGCCCTGCGTGCGCTGAAGTCCACCATCTTCGCCGTGTGGCTGGCGTATTCGGTGGTGTGGATGGCTTACGGCATGCGCCTGATTTCGACCGCGCTGCTGCAGGTCGGCCCTGAGCTGGAAGAGGCGGCGCGCGCCGTGGGCGCCCGCCGCGGCCAGGTGACCCGCGACGTGACCGTGCCCCTGATCAAATATGGCCTGCTGGGTGCATGGCTGATGATTTTCCTGATTTTCGAGCGTGAGTACTCGACCGGTGTTTACCTGCTGTCGCCCGGTACCGAGGTGATTGGCGCGATGCTGGTGTCGCTGTGGGCGGGTGGTTCGACCGACCTGGTGGCGGCGCTGTCCTTCATTAACATTACCCTGGTGGCGATTGGCCTGGGTATCGCGCTGCGCTTCGGCGTCAAGCTGCACAACTGAGTGATTATCATGAAACGAGACCTGACCATGAATGAACTGAGCGTCAATGACCTGCACCTGGAATACGGCAGCGGCGCGACGGCCAACCCGATCCTGAAGGGCGTTTCGATGCACTTGCACAAGGGCGAGGTCGTGGCGCTGCTGGGGCCATCCGGCTCCGGCAAGACCACGCTGCTGCGCGCTGTGGCCGGCCTGGAAAGTCCGAACAAGGGCACGATCGAAATCGGTGATCGCCGCGTGTTCGACGGTGCGAAGAATTACGAGATGCCGGCGGAGCAGCGCAACCTGGGCCTGGTGTTCCAGTCCTATGCGCTGTGGCCGCACAAGACGGTCAACGACAACGTGGCGTATGGCCTTAAGCTGCGCAAGATGGGCAGGGACGATATCGCTGCCCGCGTTGCCGAGGTGCTGAAGCAGCTGGGCCTGGGGCACCTGGGCGAGCGCTACCCGCACCAGCTGTCCGGTGGCCAGCAGCAGCGCGTGGCGATTGCGCGGGCGCTGGTGTACAACCCGCCCGTCATCCTGCTGGACGAACCTCTGTCCAACCTGGACGCGAAGCTGCGCGAGGAGGCGCGCGCTTTCCTGCGCGAGCTGATCGTGCGGCTTGGCCTGTCGGCGCTGATGGTTACCCACGACCAGGATGAGGCGATGGCCATTTCCGACCGTATTCTTTTGCTCAATAACGGCAAGATCGAGCAGCAGGGCACGCCTCAGTCGATGTACGAGACGCCGGATACGCTGTTCACGGCGGAGTTCATGGGCAGCAATAACCGCTTCCCGGGCAAGTTGCTCAGCCGCGACGGTGCGAATGTGCGCATCGAGGTGGCTGGCACGCAGCTGAATGCCACGGCGCGCGGCAATGTCGGTTCCGAGATTGCGCCGTTGATCCGCGTTGAGGAGGTTAAGGTCAGCAGCACGCAGGTCGACAATGCGCTGGAGCTGGATCTGTTCACCTGCATGTACCTGGGCGACCGCTTCGAGTGCCTGTTCAAGCGCGGCGACCTGAGCGTGCGCGCTTACTCGAAGTACCGCCTGGAGGAAGGCAGCTATTGGCTGCAACTGCCGGCTGACAAGCTGTGGGTGTTCTGACCTTATGATTGATCCCGCGGGCGGTTCGCCGCCCGAAGGCGAGCAGCCAGCAAGTGGTTCGCCTCCGCCGCAGCCTTCAGTCACCCCCGCGGACGTTGCTGCGGGCGAGCAGCAAATGGCGCCTGGTTCGGCCAGCGCGCACGGCGCAAGCGCAGGGCAGGGCGAGCGCCGCACCGCGCAGCAACCGTACGACGCGCAGGACGCCGACGCTGTGCCGGGTCGGCGCGCGGATGAGAGGCGCGGCGCGGATGCGGCGTCGGGGTGGGTGGCGGCGATGGGGGCTGCGGGGTTTTGGCGGCACCCGTTGCGCTGGCCGTTTGCCGGCGCGTTGGTGGTGGGTGTGGCGGCGGCGCTGTTGTGCGTCTGGCTGAACACGCCGCTGCCGTGGATTATCGGCCCGCTGTTTGGCACGGCCGCGCTGCGGCTGGCGGGCGTGCACCTGCATAGCCCAGTGCCCGTACGCGAAGCGGGACAGTGGGCAATCGGTACGGCATTGGGACTCTACTTCACAGCGCCGGTGCTGGCCGTGCTGGCCTCGCGTGCCGGCTATATCGCGCTGGCGGTGGCTTTCGCGCTGGGCCTCGGCTGGCTGTGCGGACTGCTGCTGCAAAAGCTGACCGGCACCGACCGGGCGACGGCTTTCTTTTCAATGGCAATGGGCGGCGCGTCCGAGATGGCAGTGCAGGGGGAGCGGCATGGCGGCGACGTGCAGCGCGTGGCCGCCGCGCACAGCCTACGCGTGATGATGGTCGTGGCGACAATCCCGTTCGCAGTGCGCTACTGGAGCACGCACGGCATGGCGGCCTTTCCGGAGCCAGTCGCCGCGAGCGCTGCAGCCACCCCCGGCGGCACCGCAGCAGCGGGCGCGCTGGCGACGGTGGGGACCGCGGCGGGAACAGCTGCAACGGCGGCGACGTCGGGGGGCCACCTGGGCGGCCTACTGGCGCTGATCGCGCTGACGAGCATCGTTGCGCTGCTGTTCAAGAAGAAGGGCGTGCCGAACGCCTGGGTCATCGGCCCGCTGCTGGCGACGGCCACGCTGACCGCCTGCGGCATTCACCTGAGCAGCGTGCCGGAGTGGATGGTGCGGGCGGGGCAGCTGTCGATCGGCATATCGCTGGGCACTCGGTTCTCGCCCGAATTCCTGCGCGCCGCGCCGCGATATATCGCCAGCGTTGCAATCTGCAATGTCGTGGCCCTGTCGCTGGCGGCGGGCTTCGCGGGACTGCTCGCCTGGGCGGCCGGCATTCATGGCGGCACCGCGGTGCTGGCCACCTCGCCCGGCGGCATTGCGGAAATGGCGCTGACCGCGCGTACCCTGCACCTGGGCGTGCCGATCGTAACGGCATTCCACGTCTGCCGCATGGCGGTACTGGTGCTGACCAGCGGTCCGATTTTCCGCAGGACGCAACAGCGGATTTGAGCTGGCTCATGGCCGCTGGCCGGGATATTGTCCTATGGCACAATGTCCTGTATGTTGTCGGTAATTCCATAAGCCGCAGCACCTATCATGAGCCACGCCAGCCAGTTCACCCTGCTGAAACAGCGCCGCTTTGCGCCCTTCTTCTGGACGCAATTCCTCGGCGCCTTCAACGATAACCTGTTCAAGACCGCGCTGATCGTCATCCTGACCTTCGATGCCGCCAGCTGGACCAGCATGACGCCGTCCACGGTCACCAACATGATCCCCGGCCTGTTCATCCTGCCGTATGTGCTGTTCTCGGCCACTTCCGGCCAGATCGCGGAAAAGGTCGAAAAGGCGCAGCTGTCGCGCTTCATCAAGTGGCTGGAAATCGGCATCATGACCGTGGCCGCCATCGGCTGGCTCACGCACACCCTGTGGCTGCTGATCCTTGCCGTGGTCGGCATGGGCACGCACTCCACGCTGTTCGGCCCCGTCAAATACGCCTATATGCCGCAGCAGTTGAAGCCGGAAGAACTCACCGGCGGCAACGGCATGGTGGAAATGGGCACCTTCGTCGGCATCCTGCTCGGGCAGGTGATGGGCGACGTGATCGTGATGCACAAGCCGTATGGCATTCCCTTCGTGGCCGCGGCCACCGTGGGCTTCGCGGTGCTTGGCCTGTTGGCCGCCTACCGCATTCCTGTCACGCCCGCGCCGGTGCCGGACCTGAAGATCAACTGGAATCCGATTACTGAATCCATCCGCAATATCAAATACTCATCGCAGAACCGCACGGTCTTCCTGTCCATGCTGGGCAATTCGTGGTTCTGGTTCTATGGCGCCATGGTGCTGGCCCAGTTCCCGGTCTATGCGATGACCTACCTGCACGGCGATCACAGCGTGTTCGTGCTGCTGCTGACGGTCTTCTCGCTGGGCATCGGCGCCGGTTCGCTGCTGTGTGAAAAACTCTCCGGCCGCAAGGTCGAAATCGGCCTCGTGCCGTTCGGCTCCATCGGCCTGACCGTGTTCGGCGTGGACCTCTACTTCGCCAGCGTCGCCTTTACCGGCACCGCCGCCGTCGACGCCATCGGCCTGCTGGCGCAGCACGGCGCCCTGCGCATCGTATTCGACGTGATCATGCTCGGCATCTTCGGCGGCTTTTTCATCGTGCCGCTGTTCGCGCTGATCCAGCTGCGCTGCGACCCGAAGCACCTGTCGCGCACCATCGCCGGCATGAATATCCTGAACGCGCTGTTCATGGTCGCTGCAGCCGGCGTGGCGATCGTGCTGCTCGGCCAGGGGCTCTCGATTCCGCAACTGTTCCTTGCCACGGCCATCATGAACGCCGTGGTAGCCGTCTACATCTTCTCGCTGGTGCCCGAATTCCTGATGCGCTTCCTGGCCTGGCTGCTGATCCACACGGTGCACAAGGTGAAGACGGTCGACGCCGACCGCATCCCGGAGGAGGGCGCCGCCGTCCTCGTCTGCAACCACGTGAGCTATGTGGACGCGATCGTGATCGGCGCCGCCAGCCCGCGCCCGATCCGCTTCGTGATGGACCACAGGATCTTCAATATGCCTTTCTTCGGCTGGATCTTCCGCACCGCCAAGGCGATCCCCATCGCGCCATCCAGCGAGGACCCGTGGCTCATGGAGAAAGCCTTCGTCGATATCGCCCACGCCCTGCACGACGGTGAACTGGTCTGCATTTTCCCGGAAGGGAAGCTGACCAGGACCGGCGAGATGAATGAGTTCAAGGGCGGCATTTCCAAGGTCATCGAACGCTCCCAGGTGCCGGTGATTCCGATGGCGCTGCGCGGCCTGTGGGGTCACCTGCTCAGCCGCAGCCAGGACAATCTCCTGGAGCGTGCTTTCCGCAAGGGCTTCCGGTCGCGCCTGGCTCTTGCTGTGGGGCAACCCGTCGAGCCCGTCGACGTGACACCTGAACTGCTGTTCCAGCGCGTGAAAGCTCTCCGCGGCGACTGGAAGTAAGTCCTCCCGCTCCCCCGAAAACCCGCCCTCGAGGCGGGTTTTTTTCTGACCCGCAAGTCAGAAATTGCTTGACTTGGTTAGAATGATCGTTCATTCTATGTTCTGAAAGGAACTTATTGCGATGAAAAACACTTACAAAAGTCTGATCCTGCTGGGCGTTGCGGCGCTCGTGGCAGGCTGCAATCACGCTCAATCCGAAGCCGGCGCGGAAGGCAAGATGCCGCCGCCGCAGGTCGGCGTGTTCACCGTGACCCCCGAGCCGCTGGCCATCTCCACCGAGCTGCCGGGCCGCACCGCCGCCTACCAGGTGGCCGAAGTTCGTCCGCAAGTGGGTGGCCTGATCCAGAAGCGCCTGTTTACCGAAGGCGCGGACGTGAAAGAGGGCGTGCCGCTGTACCAGATCGATTCCGCGACCTACCAGGCGGCCTACAACTCCGCCAAGGCCACGCTGTCCAAGGCCAAAGCCAATCTGGCCGCCAACCAGCCGAAAGTGGCGCGCTACAAGGAACTGGTGGCGATCGAAGGCGTGAGCAAGCAGGATTACGACGACGCCGTGGCCGCCAACGAGCAGGCCAAGGCGGAAGTGGAGGCCGCACAGGCCGCGCTGGATACTGCGCGCATCAATCTCGAATACACCAGGGTCGCGTCCCCGATCTCGGGCCGCATTAGCCGTTCGACCGTGACCCCGGGCGCGCTCGTCACCGCCGGCCAGGCCAATGCCCTGACCACCGTGCAGCAACTGGATCCGATCTATGTGGACGTGACGCAGTCCAGCGAAGAGCTGCTGCGCCTGAAGCGTGAAATGGAAAGCGGCAGCCTGAAAAAGAGCGGCGGCCAGGCGCGCGTGACGCTGAAACTGGCCGACGGCAGCACCTATGCCCAGGAAGGCCGCCTGCAATTCGCCGATGCCAGCGTGGACCCGGGCACGGGCAATGTGACCTTGCGTGCGCTGTTCCCGAACCCGAAGCATGAGCTGCTGCCGGGCATGTTCGTGCGCGCCGTGCTGGAAAACGGCACCGACCAGAATGCGATCGCCGTGCCGCAGCAGGGCGTAACGCGCAATCCAAAAGGCGAAGCCACCGCGCTGGTGCTGAACAAGCAGGGCGTGGTCGAAGAGCGTGTGCTGCGCACCGGCGGCACGCTGGGCGACAAATGGCTGGTCAAGTCCGGCCTGGCGGCAGGCGACCAGGTGATCGTGGAAGGCGTGCAGAAGGTGCGTCCCGGCGCACCTGCCGTTGCGGTCAAGGCGGTAGCGACGGCAGGCACTGCGCCGGCGGGCGGCAAGTCCGCACCTGCCGGCGGCGCTGCGAACGACGCGGCCGCGGCCAAGTGATCGGGAGCTGAACGACCATGTCTCGATTTTTTATTGAGCGCCCCATCTTTGCATGGGTGATCGCTATTGTCGTCATGCTGGCGGGCGTGCTGGCCATCACCCAGCTGCCCATTTCCCAGTATCCGAGCATTGCGCCGCCGTCGATCTCGATCAACGGCATGTATCCGGGCGCCTCCGCCAAGACGGTGGAAGACGCCGTGACCCAGGTCATCGAGCAGAAGATGAAGGGCATCGACGGCCTGCGCTACATGACCTCCACCAGTGATTCCACGGGCGGCATCAGCATCAAGCTGACCTTCACCAACGGCACCAACCCGGACATCGCCCAGGTGCAGGTGCAGAACAAGCTGCAACTGGCGACCCCGCTGCTGCCTGCCGCCGTGACCCAGCAGGGCCTGGTGGTGTCGAAGGCGACCGACAACTTCATGATGGTGCTGGGCTTCGTGTCCGAGAACGGCAGCATGAAGCAGATCGATATCGACGACTACGTGGCCGCCAACATCGTCGATTCGCTGAGCCGCGTGGAAGGCGTGGGCGACGTGCAGATGTTCGGTTCCCAGTACGCCATGCGCATCTGGCTGGACCCGTCCAAGCTGCAAGGCTACCAGCTGACGCCGGACGACGTGTCCAGCGCCATCCAGGCGCAGAACACGGAAGTCTCCGCCGGTGAACTGGGCGGCGCGCCCGCCGTGCCGGGCCAGCAGCTGAATGCAACCGTGACGGCGCAAAGCCGCCTGCAGACCGCCGAGCAGTTCGGCGCCATCCTGCTGAAGACGACGACCAGCGGCGCCACCGTGCACCTGCGCGATGTGGCGAAGATTGAGCTGGGCAGCGAAAGCTACAGCACCGTGGCCCGCTACAACGGCCAGCCTGCTACCGGCCTGGCGATCAAGCTCGCTTCCGGCGCCAATGCGCTGGACACCGCCGCTGCCGTCAACGCGAAGATCGCGCTGATGCAGAAGCAGTTCCCGGCCGGCCTGAAAACCGTGACCCCGTACGACACCACCCCTTTCGTCAAGCTCTCCATCCACGAAGTCGTGAAGACGCTGGTGGAAGCCGTGGTCCTGGTCTTCCTCGTCATGTACCTGTTCCTGCAGAATTTCCGCGCCACGCTGATTCCGACGATGGCCGTGCCGGTTGTGCTGCTGGGCACCTTCGGCATCCTGTCCGTGTTCGGCTATTCGATCAACACGCTGACCATGTTCGCCATGGTGCTGGCCATCGGCCTGCTGGTGGACGATGCCATCGTGGTAGTGGAAAACGTGGAGCGCGTGATGACGGAAGAGGGCTTGCCGCCGAAAGAGGCGACGCGCAAGTCGATGGGCCAGATTTCCGGCGCCCTGGTGGGCATTGCGATGGTGCTGTCCGCCGTGTTCGTGCCGATGGCCTTCTTCGGCGGTTCGACCGGCGTGATTTACCGCCAGTTCTCGATCACGATCGTCTCGGCGATGGCCCTCTCCGTGCTGGTGGCGATGGTGTTCACGCCGGCGTTGTGCGCCACCTTCCTGAAACCGGGCCACCCGGCCACGGGCAAGGGCTTCTTCGGCTGGTTCAACCGCAGCTTCGACCGCAGCGCCAGCAAATACCAGGGCTGGGTGGGAGCGATGCTGCGCCGCCGCGGCCGTTCGCTGATCGTGTACGCCGCCATCCTGGGCGTGCTGGCGCTGGTATTCATGCGCCTGCCGACTTCCTTCCTGCCGGAAGAAGACCAGGGCGTGCTGTTTGCGCAGGTCCAGCTGCCGACCGGCGCCACCCAGCAGCGCACGCTGAAAACCATCGAAAAGGTGGAGCAGCATTTCCTGCAGGACGAGAAGGCGAACGTGGAATCCGTGTTCTCGGTGGCTGGCTTCAGCTTTGCCGGCGGCGGACAGAATTCCGGCCTCGCTTTCGTCTAGCTGAAAGTCTGGTCGCTGCGCCATGGAGCTGAAAACCGCGCGGACGCAATCGCCGGCCGTGCCATGGGCGCGTTCTCGCAACTGCGCGACGCAATGGCATTCGCCTTTACGCCGCCGGCCGTGATCGAGCTGGGCAACGCTTCCGGCTTCGACCTGCAGCTGCAGGATATCGGCGGCGTCGGCCACCAGAAGCTGATGGAAGCGCGCAACCAGATGCTGGGCATGGCCGCGCAGAATCCGCTGCTGGTGGGCGTGCGTCCCAACGGCCAGGAAGATACGCCGCAGTACAAGCTGCATATCGACCAGCAGAAAGCCACGGCGCTGGGCCTTTCCATCGCCGACGTGAACAAGGTGCTGAGCACCGGCTGGGGCAGTGCCTATGTCAACGACTTCATCGACCGTGGCCGCGTAAAGAAAGTGTACCTGCAAGGCCAGGCTGAATCGCGCATGGCGCCGGAAGACCTGAACAAATGGTTCGTGCGCAATGCCCAGGGCGAGATGGTGCCGTTCTCCGCCTTCGCCAGCGGCGAGTGGACTTATGCCTCGCCGCGCCTGGAGCGCTATAACGGCGTGTCCTCGCTGACCATCCAGGGCATGGCGGCGCCGGGCGTGAGCTCGGGCGTGGCGATGGCCGAGATGGAAAAGATCGCCTCGAAGCTGCCGGCCGGCGTGGGCATCGAGTGGACCGGCCTGTCGCTGGAAGAGCGCGACTCCGGTGCGCAGACGCCGATGCTGTACACGATTTCCGTGCTGATCGTGTTCCTGTGCCTGGCCGCGCTGTATGAAAGCTGGTCGGTGCCGTTCTCCGTGCTGCTGGTCGTGCCGCTGGGCGTGCTGGGCACCGTGCTCGCCACCTGGGGCTTCCACCTGTCGAACGACGTGTACTTCCAGGTGGGCCTGCTGACGGTGGTTGGCCTGTCGGCGAAGAACGCGATCCTGATCGTGGAATTCGCCAAGGAGCTGCAGGAGCAGGGGATGGAGCTGGTTGAAGCCACGCTGCAGGCGGTGAAGCTGCGCCTGCGTCCGATCCTGATGACGTCCATCGCCTTCGGCCTCGGCGTGCTGCCGCTGGCCATCTCGAACGGCGCCGGCTCCGGCAGCCAGAATGCGATCGGCGTGGGGGTGCTGGGCGGGATGCTGAGCGCGACTTTCCTCGGCATTTTCTTCGTGCCCGTGTTCTTCGTGCTGGTGCGCGCATGGGTGGGCCGCAAGGCCGCCCCGTCGCACGGCGCAAACGTTGTGGAAGCAAACTGATATGAACAAGACTTTGATTACCCTTGCTGTAGCAGCCTTCCTGAGCGGCTGCAGCCTGGCGCCCGTCTACCAGCGGCCGGATGCGCCCGTGACCGCAGCCTGGCCGCAAGGCGACGCTTACCAGCCGGGCAAGGCGACGGCCGATGCGAAGGCGGCCGCCGACATCCAGTGGCGCGACTTCATCGCCGACGAGAAGCTGCGCCAGGTGGTGGGCATGGCGCTGGCCAATAACCGCGACCTGCGCGTCTCCACGCTGAATATCGAGAAGGCGCGCGCCCAGTACGGTATCCAGCGCGCCGAGCTGCTGCCGAAAGTCTCGGCCGGCGTGGACCAGACGGCGACCCGCGCGCCGGGCGGCGCCATCACGCGCCAGTACACCGGCGGCCTGGTATTCCCGTCCTATGAGCTGGACTTCTTTGGCAAGGTGCGCAACCTGTCCGAAGCGGGCCTGCAGACTTACCTGG
>DASWYX010000666.1:0-2661 GCA_036404755.1 Pseudoduganella sp. | reverse complement strand
AGGTGCGCCGCGCGGGGTCGCCGCGTGGGCGCTGGGCGTGCGGCGCCAGGCCGGGCAGCCGACGGCGCGCAAGGTGCTGTTGCTGGCCGTGCTGGCGCTGGTCTGGGAACTGGCCGCACGCTGGACCAACAACGACCTGCTGCTGCCCACTTTCCTGCAAACCGCGCACGCCCTGGTGGACGGCATCGCCACCGGCGAGCTGCTGCAGCGCGTGGCCGCGTCGCTGAACGTGCTGGCCCAGGGCTACGCCGCCGGCATCGCCGCCGCCCTGCTACTGACCGCGCTCGCCGTGCTCACGCGCCTGGGCAGAGACCTGCTCGAAACCTGTGTCGCCATGTTCAATCCCCTGCCGGCCATCGCGCTGCTGCCCCTGGCCATGCTCTGGTTCGGCCTCGGCAAGGCCAGCCTGATTTTCGTCATCGTGCACGCCGTACTGTGGCCGCTGGCGCTGTCCACCTATGCCGGCTTCAGCGCCGTCCCGGAAACCCTGCGCATGGCCGGCCGCAACTACGGCCTCAAAGGCCTGTTTTTCGTCTTCGACATCCTGGTCCCGGCCGCGCTGCCGGCCATCCTGTCCGGGCTGAAGATCGGCTGGGCCTTCGCCTGGCGCACGCTGATCGCCGCGGAACTGGTGTTCGGCGCCGCCTCGGGGCAGGGCGGCCTGGGCTGGTATATCTTCCAGAACCGCAACGAGCTGTATACCGACAAGGTCTTCGCCGGCCTGGCCGCCGTGATCCTGATCGGCCTCGCCGTCGAAAACCTCATCTTCTCCACCCTGGAGCGCAAGACCGTCCGCCGCTGGGGCATGCAAAAGTAAGCTGGTGCAATTCTTGCTTCGAAAGGAGCATGAGCCGGAACTTACGCATTGTCCTGATCCACCCGCCGCACGAAAGTGAGGAACGCGCCCACGCGCTTCACGCGGGGCTGGCGGAGGCGGGCTACGAGGTGATCGCCTCGCTGCCCGCCGACATCCACCTGCCCGAGCAGATCGCCCAGTTGCAGCCGGACATGATCATCGTCGACGCCGAATCCGACGCGCGCGACGTGCTCGAACACATCGTCATCGCCACGCGCGACGAGCGCCGCCCCATTGTCATGTTCACCGAAGACGAGGACCCCTCGTCCATGGAAGCGGCCATGGCTGCCGGCGTTTGCTCCTATGTGGTCGCGGGCCTGCAGCCCGAGCGCATCAAGCCCGTGCTGAAAGTGGCGATGATGCGCTTCCAGCGCGAGCAGAAGCTGCTGCACGAGCTGGAAGACACGAAGCACAAACTGGCCGAGCGCAAGGTCATCGACCGCGCCAAGGGCTTGCTGATGACGAAGCACGGCATGACGGAAGACCAGGCTTACCAGAAGCTGCGCACGATGGCGATGAACAAGAACCTGAAGCTGGCGGAAATCGCCCAGCGCATCCTGGACGTGGAGGATTTGCTGGGCTGATGCACAGTTTTGGTGCAAAACCCGGCCGGAGTAGAGCATGCAGATCGAAAAAGAACGAGTCAGGATCGGTTTCAACCCACTCACCGACTGCGCTTCGGTGGTGATGGCGTCCGTGCTGGGTTACGACCGCAAGCACGGCATCCGCATCGAATTGAGCAAGGAAACCTCGTGGGCCGGCGTGCGCGACAAGCTGCTGACGGGCGAGCTGGATGCCGCCCATGCGCTGTATGGCCTGGTCTACGGCACCCAGCTTGGCATCGGCGCCACCCGCCGCGATATGGCTATCCTGATGAACCTGAACCGGAACGGCCAGGCGATTACCCTGTCGCGCCGCCTGTATGAGCAGGGCGCCCGGGATGGCGCCGCGCTGGCGCAGCTGATGCGCGGCCAGGAACGCCGCTTCACCTTCGCCCAGACCTTCCCCACCGGCACCCACGCAATGTGGCTGTATTACTGGCTGGCCGCCCATGGCGTACATCCGCTGAAGGATGCGCGCACCATCACCGTCCCGCCGGCCCAGATGGCGACCAATCTCGCCGCCGGCCATATGGACGGCTACTGTGCCGGCGAACCCTGGGGCCACCGCGCCGTCATGGATGGCGTGGGCGTGACCATCGCCACCAGCCAGCAGATCTGGCCCGACCATCCGGAAAAGGTGCTGGCCACCTCCGCCGATTTCGTGCGCGCCAACCCCAATACCGCCCGCGCCCTGGTCGCGGCGGTGCTGGAAGCCAGCCGCTGGATCGACGCCAGCCCGGAAAACCGCATGGCGATGGCCGAGATCATTTCCGCCGTCCCCTACGTCAACACAGGCAAGGATGTGATCTGGCAGCGCATCCTCGGCCACTACGACGATGGCATGGGCAAGCGCTGGGAAGATCCGCACAGCATGGCCTTCCACCAGGACGGGGACGCGAACTTCCCGTATCTGAGCGACGGCATGTGGTTCATGACCCAGCATCGCCGCTGGGGCTTGCTGAAGGGCGATCCCGACTACCACGCCATCGCCAGCCAGCTCCACCAGCTCGCCCTCTATAAAGAGGCAGCCGAAATAACAGAGACGCCCATTCCCGCCTCGCCGCTGCGCACTTCAGTGCTGATGGACGGGGCTATCTGGGATGGCAGGGACCCGGCGCGCTACGCCGCCTCCTTCGCGATCCGCCAATAGAAATGGAGCACACAACATGGACGCATCACCCTTATCCGGCGAAGTCTTTGGCG
>DASWYX010000665.1:0-7182 GCA_036404755.1 Pseudoduganella sp. | reverse complement strand
GAAAAAGCCAACCGCCAGGTCGAGAACGGCCGCTACGCCATGCAGCTGGTGGGCAACGACCTGCGCAACGCCGGCTACTACGCGGAATTCGATCCGACCGTGCTGACCCTGCCGGCTGCCATGCCCAATCCCTGCGCCACCGACCTGCCGTCCATCAAGGCTGCCCTGCCGCTGTACGTGCAGGGCTACGACGACGCCAATCCGCTCGCTTGCCTGAGCGATGTACGCGACGGCACGGACGTGCTGGTGCTGCGCCACACGAGCACTTGCGCACTGGGCGAGGCGGGCTGCGATGCGGCCAGCGCCGGCGGACCGTTCTTCCAGGCCTCCCTGTGCAATAACATGGATGAACTGGGCTCGGGCAATACGGAGCGCTACTACGGCGTGTCCACCGACAGCGCCTCGCTGACCCTGCGCCGCCGCGACTGCACCGCCATGCCGGGCACCGGCACCGTTGCCGCCGTGCGCCGGCTGCGCACCCACATTTACTTCATCGCCAACAACAACGAAGCGGGCGACAGGATCCCTACCCTGAAGCGCGCCGAAGTGGTCAGCAATGGCGCGGCCATCGCCGTCAATACCGTGCCGCTGGCCGAGGGCATCGAAAACCTGCAGGCGGAATATGGCCTCGACACCAATGCGGATGGCGTGCCCGACCTGTACACCGCCGCCCCGGCCAATGCCGCCGCCTGCCCCCTGGCCGACTGCACCGTCACCAACTGGAACCGCGTCGTCAGCGTGAAGCTCTATGTGCTGGCGCGTACGACCGCGCCGTCCGCCGGCTATACCGATACCAAGACCTATGAGCTGGGCAGCAAGGCCGATGGCACGGCCCATACCATCGCCGCTGCCGGCGACCACCTGAAGCGCCACGTATTCTCGTCCGTGATAGCGCTGCCCAACCCTGCCGGAAGGAGAACGCCATGATGCCCGTCGCGCTCCAGCGCCAGCGCGGCGTCACCCTGGTCGTGGCCATGGTGATGCTGGTGCTGATCACCCTGCTCGCCCTGACCACCTTCAACCTGGGCAAGTCCAGCATGCAGGTGGTGGGCAATATGCAAAGCCGCGACGAAGGCGTTGCCGCTTCGCGCAAGACCATCGACGAGGCCCTGTCCAGCCCGCGCTTCATTGAAACGCCGCAGGACGCGCTGCCCAACCCCTGCGACGGCCCGAATACCCGCTGCACCGACGTCAACGGCGACGGCAAGGGCGACATCAAGACCGTGCTGGCCGCCAGCAAATGCGTGAAGGCGCGCACTATCAAGTCCAGCGAACTGGACTTCACCGCGCCACAGGACCAGGGCTGCGTGCTGGGCGGCAGCCAGAGCTTCGGCGTGGCCGGCTCCGTCACCGGCGACTCGCTGTGCGCCGACAGCACCTGGGAACTGGATGCCACCAGCACCGATCAAGTCAGCTCCAGCCAGGTCGGCGTGGTGCAAGGCGTGAACGTGCGCGTGGCCAAGGACGACATCGATACCAGCTGCCCCTGATTTTCAATTTTTAGCCAGCCAGAAAGGCCAGCCATGACAAAAAAGCTCTTTGCCGCCTGGGCCGCCGGCCTGGGCGCCGCGACCGCCCTGCTGGCGCCGCCAGCCGGCGCCGATGACATCGACATCTTTACCGGCGCCTCGGCCGGTACCGCCATCAATCCCCGCATCCTGATCGTCCTGGATAACACGTCCAACTGGGCGCGCCAGAACCAGCAATGGCCCGACGGCTCGACCCAGGGCCAGTCCGAAGTGGCCGCCATCAAGCAGGTCATGTCCAAGCTGGATGGCGACGTCAACGTGGGCCTGATGGAATTCGTCACCGACGGCAACGCCAACGACAACGGCGGCTTCGTCCGCTTTGCCGTGCAACCGCTGACCGCCAGCGCCAAGACGGCCTTCGGCACCCAGCTCGACACGATCTACAACGACATCAACGGCACCCACGAGAAGCGCAACTCCAACACGCCGTACGGCAACCTGCTGTACGACGTGTATGAATACCTGGCCGGCAGCACCAGCTACTCCGGCAGCGCCACCAATGCCCAGCGCGCGGACGCCAACGGCTATACCAGCCGCTACGGCACTTTCAAGTCGCCGAATTCGGCCGACAACACCTGCGGCCAGACGGTGCTGATCTTCATCGGCAACCCGAACGCCAGCGGCCCGGCTTCGGACAGCAGCGCCAATACCACGCTGCTGAAGAACCTGGGCGGCGTGACCACCCAGCTGGGCCTGCCCAACTTCACCACCACCAACACCACGGTCACCAGCAAGGTGGGCCAGACGGCGCAGTGCTACGCCAGCAATACCGCGGCCCAGGCCGGCCTGGCTGCCTTCAGCGCCCAGTGCGCCACCTATACCAATGGCTGCACCATCGGCGCGCCCCTGAACGACGGCAGCGCCACCTGCCCGTCCGGCCAGGCGTCCTACGCGGTGCTGGGCACCAACACGACCATCACCAACGAGCCGACCGGCACCACCACCACCGACTCGAATCCGCTGAATGCGGATGAATGGGTGCGCTTCATGCACGACAAGGGCATTCCCGTGCAGGGCACGACGATCCGCCCGTCGGTGACGACGTATACGATCGACGTCTTCAACAAGCAGCCGAACGCCACCCATACTTCGCTGCTGCTGAGCATGGCGCGCGCCGGCGGC
This sequence comes from Pseudoduganella sp., assembly GCA_036404755.1. Lineage (GTDB taxonomy): Bacteria > Pseudomonadota > Gammaproteobacteria > Burkholderiales > Burkholderiaceae_D > Rugamonas. Next base: position 4,531 of record DASWYX010000665.1, on the reverse strand, counting down.
GGCAAGTACTTCGCCGCCAAGAACCAGCAATCCATCGTCGACGCGCTGAACCAGATCCTGGGTGAAGTGCTGGCCGTGAACTCGACCTTCGCTTCCACCAGCCTGCCGGTGAACTCCACCAACCGCTCGCAGAACGAGAACCAGGTCTTCATCGGCATGTTCCGTCCCGACCCGGACGCCAAGCCGCGCTGGTTCGGCAACCTGAAACGCTACCAGCTGGTGCAAAACGGCGCCGAAGTGGAACTGGGCGACGTCAACGGCAAGCTGGCCGTCAACAACAACACCGGCTTCATCACCCCATGCGCGGTCAGCTGGTGGACCAGCGACAGCGGCACCTACTGGAAGGGCCTCGGCATCAACCCCGACCCGGCCGGCGGCTGCAGTCCGGACACGGCCTATTCCGATTCGCCGGATGGTTCGCTGGTGGAAAAAGGCGCCGTGGCCCAGGTGCTGCGCAACGGTAATGCCCCACCCGGCACGACGACGGCGCCCACCTATGCCGTCAACCGCAATATCTACACGCGCGCCGCCGGCGGCAACAGCCTGATCGCTTTCAATACCACCAACACCGGCCTGTCCGCCGACCTGGTCAACTTCATCCGCGGCGCGGACGTCAACAACGAGAAGGGCACCGGCTCGACCACGACCACCCGTCCCTCCCTGCATGGCGACGTGATCCACTCGCGTCCGCTGCCGATCAACTACGGCGACAGCCTGGGCGTGATGGTGTTCTATGGCGCCAACGACGGCTATTTCCGCGCCGTGGAAGCGAACACCGGCCGTGAGCGCTGGGCCTTCATCGCGCCCGAGTTCTACAGCCGTCTCAACCGCCTGAAGGACCAGACGCCGCTGGTGAATTATCCGAATGTGGCCGGCACCGGCGACCTGGCCGCCACCGGCTCGCAGAAGGACTACTTCTTCGACGGCTCGACCGGCGTGTTCCAGACGGCCGACAACAGCAGGATCTGGGTGTACCCGACGATGCGCCGCGGCGGCCGCATGATCTACGGCATCGACGCCACCACGATTGATTCGCCACGCCTGATGTGGGCGGCCGGCTGCCCCAACCTGGGCAATGACACGGGCTGCTCCACCGGCCTGTCCGGCATCGGCCAGACCTGGTCCACGCCGTCCGCCGCCCTGGTCAAGGGCTATTCGGCCACCACGCCTGTGCTGATCTTCGGCGGCGGCTACGACAACTGCGAGGACGCCAACACGGGCGCCCCCACTTGCAGCGCCGGCAAGGGCGGCCATATCTACGTGCTGGACGGCTCGAACGGCAATGTGCTGGCCAACTTCACGACCGAACGCAGCGTGGTGGGCGACGTGTCGATGGTCGACATCGACAACGACGGCATGCCCGACTATGCCTATGCGGCCGACCTGGGCGGCAATATCTACCGCATCGACTTCGTCGACGGCGTGACCAACAAGACGGCGCTGGCGCCGGCGCAATGGACCATGTACAAGGTGGCCTACACCACCGGCGGCGCGCGCAAGTTCCTGTTCGCGCCGGCCCTGCTGTATTCGAAGGGCATGGTCTACATCGCCATCGGCAGCGGCGACCGCGAGCACCCGCTGGGCTGGCAGTATCCGTATGAGAACGTGCAGAACCGCTTCTACGTCTCGCTGGACGATCTCTCCGTGCGCGACAGCACCAAGGCGCGCAACCTCGATACGCTGACCGACTATAGCGGCACGACGGATTGCAATTCGCCGCCGGCCCTGATCTCGAACGGCTTGCGCGGCTGGTTCATGACGCTGCAAAAAGGCGAACAGGTGGTGACAACGGCGCAGATCGTGTCCGGCACGGTGATGTTCAGCACCAACCGCCCGGTGATCGGCTCGGCCGCCAGTTGCACCACGGCGCTGGGCGAAGCGCGCGGCTACATCGTCAACCTGTTCAACGCTTCCGGCGCGATCGGCGTGCCCGGCTACTGCGGCGGCACGCGCTCCTCGGCCTTCATCGGGGGCGGCCTGCCCCCCTCCCCTGTGCTGGCGACCGGCGTGCCGGTCAAGGGACGCAAGGTGTCGGTGATCATCGGCGCCGTGCCGAAGGGCGGCGGCACCGGCTCGGCCATCAACTCGCAAAAGATCGGCCCCGGCATCGCCAAGACGCGCCGGCGCTCCTACACTTACATCAAGGGGCAGTAAATAAAAAACGGCACGCCAATGCGTGCCGTTTTTACTTGGAGAGCTGCCGGATCAGACGGCGAAGCTCAGCTCGACGCCCGTTGCGGCGGCGATCTGCTCCTTCGTGACGCCCGGCGCCAGCTCGGTGACCTTCAGGCCGGTGTCGGACACTTCCATCACGCCGAGGTCGGTGATGACCATGTCCACCACGCCCACGCCGGTCAGCGGCAGGTCGCACTTCTTCAGCAGCTTGTGCGAAGTGGAGCCATCCTTGGCAGTCGCCACGTGCTCCATCAGCACCACGACCTTCTTCACGCCGGCCACCAGGTCCATCGCGCCGCCCATGCCCTTGACCATTTTGCCCGGGATCATCCAGTTCGCCAGGTCGCCCTTTTCGGACACCTGCATCGCGCCCAGGATCGCCAGGTTGATCTTACCGCCGCGGATCATGCCAAAGGAGTCAGCGGAGCTGAAATAAGCGGAGCCGGGCAGCGCGGTCACGGTCTGCTTGCCGGCGTTGATCAGGTCAGCGTCGATCTCGGCTTCGGTCGGGAAAGGACCAATGCCCAGCAGGCCGTTTTCGGACTGCAGGTACACCTCGATATCGTTCGGCACATAGTTGGCCACCAGGGTCGGCAGGCCGATGCCCAGGTTCACATAGAAACCGTCCTGCAGTTCTTTTGCCGCGCGCGCGGCCATTTCATCACGAGTCCATGCCATGTCTGTCTCCTCAGCCCGCACGCACGGTGCGCTGCTCGATGCGTTTTTCCGGGGTTGCATTCAGCACGATGCGGTGCACGAAGATGCCCGGCAGGTGCACGGAATCCGGATCGATCTCGCCGGTTTCCACGATCTGCTCGACTTCCACTACGCAGACCTTGCCGGCCGTCGCCACGTTCGGGTTGAAGTTGCGCGCGGTCTTGCGGAACACCAGGTTGCCGGCCTTGTCGGCTTTCCAGGCCTTGACCAGGGAAATGTCCGCCACCAGCGAGCGCTCCATCACATACTGTTCGCCATCGAACTCGCGGATTTCCTTGCCTTCGGCGACGATGGTGCCCACGCCGGTCTTGGTGAAGAAAGCCGGGATGCCCGCGCCGCCGGCGCGCAGCTTCTCGGCCAGCGTGCCCTGAGGGGTGAATTCCAGTTCCAGTTCGCCGGCCAGGTACTGGCGCGCGAATTCCTTGTTCTCGCCCACGTAGGACGAAATCATTTTTTTGATCTGGCGGGTTTCCAGCAGCTGGCCCAGGCCGAAGCCGTCCACGCCGGCATTGTTGGAGATGGCGGTCAGTCCCTTCACGCCGGAATCGCGCAGCGCTGCGATCAGCGCTTCAGGAATGCCGCACAGGCCGAAGCCGCCGACGGCGATGGTTTGGCCGTCCGCGACGATGCCGGCCAACGCGGCCTTGGCATCGGGGTAAATTTTATTCATGGCGCTCCTCTATTTTGATAAGCTTGCACTTTTGCACAGATGCTTTCCGAGAATAGAATACGGAGAGACAAAGTACAATACCGTAGAAATACCGCTAGAACTGCACCTGAAGATGAACGCATCATACGCCATTAATTACGAGACAATCTTCAAGTTCGCGCCGGTCGGCATGTGCATCTCCGTCAACCGCGTCATCCAGTCCTGCAATGACGCGCTGACCTCGATGTTCGGCTACGAGCACGGCGCGCTCGATGGCCAGTCCTTCCAGGTGCTCTATCCCACGCTCGATGAATTCCTGCGCACGGGCGACCGCATCATCCCCATCATGAATACGAAGGGCCGCTATTCGGACGAGCGCATCATGCGCCGCGCGAACGGTGAGCTGTTCTGGTGCCACGTATCCGGCCGCGCGCTGAATCCGCAGGAGCCTTTGGGCGCGGGCGTGTGGACCTTCGAGGATGTGTCGGAGAAGCGCCCGGTTTCGGCCGAGCTCACGCCGCGCGAACGCGAGATCGCGGCCTTCCTCGTCGAAGGCAAGACCAGCAAGGCGATTGCGCGCGAGACCGATCTGTCGCCGCGCACGGTGGAGATGCACCGCGCGAAGCTGATGCGCAAATTCAACGCATCAACGTCGTCGGAGTTGGTACACAAATTGATGGGTGTCGGCGCGTCAAAATAATTGCAACGACGCGCAGCGGTGCAGCGTAGGGCGGATCATATGGGGGCGCCTAGCCACGCCGTTACTGAGCCAGCATCCCGTCGTCGGCGGAGATAATCGCACCGTTGATGAAGTGCGACTCCTCCCCGGCGAGCAAAAGCAGCAGCCCGTCCAGATCCTCCGGCTTACCCGGCCGCTTGCGCGGCAGCAGCTCAACCAGCCGCTTGCCCTGTTCGCTGGCGAAGTAATCCTCATTGATCTCGGTTTCGATATACCCCGGGCAGATGGCATTGGTATTGATATTGTATTTG
>DASWYX010000664.1:0-7676 GCA_036404755.1 Pseudoduganella sp. | reverse complement strand
CCGCAGTATTGCGGGCAGGGATATGCGTTCGAGTCGGCGGCAGCGGTGCTGGAGTATGCGCTCAAGGAGTTGCGCCTGCCGCGCGTGCTGGCCACCACGCGGCCGTACAACAGCAGCTCGGCGAAGCTGTTGACCAGGCTGGGGATGCATTACGAGCGCCGGATTCCGCATCCGGGCGGGGAGGGGGAGCTCATGCTGTTTAGCATTGCGGCTCCCGGCAATGCCGCGTGGGCGGCGGATCAATGATCCGCCCTACGCGTCGTGGCGGATCACGCGTGCATTCGCGGCGGATCACGTGCATTCGCGGCGGATCACGCATGCATTCGTGGCGGATCAGGCATGCATTCATGGCGGATCAGGCATGCATTCATGGCGGATCACGCGTGCATTCGCGGCGGATCAGGCATGCATTCGTGGCGGATCAGGCATGCATTCGTGGCGGATCACGCCTGCATTCGTGGCGAATCACGCCTGCAATCGCGGCGGATCACGCGTGCATTCGTGGCGGATCAAGCCTGCATTCGTGGCGGATCAGGCATGCATTCATGGCGGATCACGCCTGCATTCGCGGCGGATCAGGCATGCATTCGTGGCCGGTCATCCGATGCATATCGATGGGCGTAGGGCGGATCATTGATCCGCCGTGTGTGCGCCGACGGCGGCTTATGGCGTGCTCAACTCCGCCACAAAATCATACATATCCCCCCTGAATATCGACCGGCAAAACTCCACCGCGCGCCCATCGCGCAGGAAACCGAGGCGCTCCACGGCCAGTCCCGCGTCACCCTCGCGCGCTTGCAGCAGCTTCGCCTGCTCCGCATTCAGCAGCAAGGCCGATAGACGCTGCAGCGCCCGCACCGGCCGGCAGCCGTTCGCCTCCAGCGCCTCGTACATCGAAACATCCACCGCATCCAGCGACGGCAAAGCGCTCGCCACGATGGTGGCGTATTCGAGGCACATCGGCACCTCGTCCGCAAAGCGGATGCGGTTAAAGCGGTAGACCGGCGCCCCCGGGCTCAATCGCAGGCGCAAGGCTTCCTCCGGCGTCACCGTCCCCTCCGAGCGTTTCAGCCATACGCTGCGCGGCGTGCGGCCCCGTGCGCGCATGTCCTCCGAAAAGGACGTCAGCTTGGCGAAATTCTTTTCAACCTTCGCGTTGATGAAATTGCCCGAGCCGGGCCGGCGCACCAGCAAGCCTTCCTCCACCAGGCCGTCGATCGCCTTGCGCACCGTGATGCGCGAGATCGACAGGTCCGCCGCCAGCTGGCGTTCGGCGGGCAGCGCTTCGTCCGGGCCGAACACGTGCTGGTTGATCGCTTCGCGCAGTGCCCGCTGCAGCAACTGGTACAGCGGCTGGCTGCTGGACTGCGAGAGGTCCTCCATGATCTGGGCAAGCGAGGTCATCGATACTCCTGAGAAATGTCGAGCCGATAATACCAAAAAAAGACCGTGCTACCAGAGGTATGCATACAGATATCTGAAACATGCCTTGAGGTAGCGCTATCAGTGGCCATTTGTAGACGAAGTGGTATGTATTTTCAGTACAACATATGAAAAAAATATGAAAATTGGTAGTGTTCTGGTATTGGTTGGAGGTATATTGGCGTTCAATTGGTTTTGTAGTGGAGTAGAACTAAGTCGAACGGACCACTAGCGGTCCACATCTAGGGGGAGTAAATGAAGGACTATCAGGTAGCAGCACAAGGCAAAACCCGCCTGACGCCAATCGCCATCGCAACCGCAGCCCTGGTGCTCGGCGTGGCCTTGCCGGCCCAGGCCCAGCAGCAGCCCGACCAGCCGACCGAAGTGGTGGTTGTCACTGGTATTCGCGGCTCGCTGCAGCAATCGCTGAACGTCAAGCGCAATGCCTCGGCCAACATCGAAGTCATTACGGCGGAAGACGTGGGCAAGATGCCTGACAAGAACGTCGCGGACTCCCTGCAGCGTCTCCCTGGCGTGAACATTTCGACGTCCGCTGCCGGTTCCGGCGGCTTCGACGAAAACGACCGTGTCAGCCTGCGCGGCACCGCGCCGTCGCTGACCCAGACCCTGATCAACGGCCACGCCATTTCGTCCGGCGACTGGTTCGTACTGGACCAGGTGGGCGGCGCCGTGGGCCGTACCGCTTCCTACTCCCTGCTGCCATCCGAGATCGTGGGCCAGGTCGTCGTGCACAAGAGCCCGACCGCCGACCAGATCGAAGGCGGCGTTTCCGGTACCGTGGACGTGCTGACCCGCCATCCGCTGGACTTCAAACAACCGCTGGCGCTGGAAGGCTCGGTGCAGTGGGTGCACTCCACGCTGGCCAAGAAAACCGACCCGCAGTTCTCCGGCCTGGCGAACTGGAAGAACGAAGCCGGCACCATGGGCGTGCTGCTGCAAGGCTTCTCCGAGAAGCGCCACCTGCGCCGCGATGGCCAGGAACTGCTGCAGTGGACGCAGATCGCGCCGGGCAGCGACCTGGCCAAGGCCAAGCCTGACCTGGCCAATGTCTGGTATCCGCGCCTGATCGGCTCCTCCCTGTTCGAGCAGGAACGCAAGCGCAAGGGCGGCATGGTCGTCGCGCAGATCAAGCCAAGCCGCGCCTTCGAGCTGGAAGGTACCTACTTCAACTCCAAGCTGGAAGCGGGCAACTACAACCGCAACTACATGACCGACATGGCGGCCAACGGCGCCATCGGCGGCAATGTGATTCCGGATGCCTATACCGTGAAGAACGGCACGCTGACGTCCGTGAGCTATGCCAACAAGGGCACCGCTGCCGCGCCGCTGCGCTACGGTATCGTGGACGAGATCGTGCGCGAAGGCGCCTTCGCCAAGACCGAATTCGCGGACATTTCCGGCAAATGGCGTCCCTCGAATGAGCTGACCATTAGCGGTTCCTTCGGCCGCACCAAGGGCTCGGGCGAAACTCCGTCGCAGGGCGTGTACGAAGGTGACGTGAACAACTCCGGCGTGAGCTACCAGCTGAACGGCATGGGCTCTCCGGCGACCGTGAAGTTCCCGAGCATCGATACCTCCAAGTTCACCGGCACCATCCTGGACTGGGTGTTCGGCTACAGCCCGGCCACTACCGCGGACCAGGAAAACTACGGCCGTCTGGATGCAGCCTTCAAGCTCGAAGCCGGCCCGCTGCGCGAACTGAAGTTCGGGCTGCGCGGCACCAACCACAAGCGCAGCAACTTCGCCGTGGCGCAAGGACCGAACTGGGCCAACACGGTCCCGGGTTCCGCTTCCACCAATCCGGCATGGAATGGCACCACTTATCCGGGCGACTTCGCTTCGGACCTGGGCGGCGACTTCCCGCGCAATGTATGGCAGCTGGACCGCGCCGTGCTGCAGCAGTGGGGTAATGACCACTCGAACCGCAGCCTGGAACGCATCTACTATCCGGACATGTTCAACCTGAAGGAGAAGACCAAGGCGATCTACGCGACGGGCGACTTCGAGGGCGAGGGCTGGAGCGGCAATGCAGGCGTGCGCGTCGTGCGTACCGAGGGCGAATCGAACGGCTTCCAGATCCTGCCGAACCAGCTCCCTGGCGGCAATCTGCCTGCTTTCCCGTGGGGCGGCTTCGTTCAGCAAACGCATATCGAAAACAACCACACCGAAGTCCTGCCGAGCGCCAACCTGCGCCTGGACCTGATGCAGGATCTGGTGGGCCGCGTGGGCGTGTCGCGCACCATGACCCGTCCTGACTTCGGCGCCCTGGGCGGCACCGTGTCCCTGACCGATGAAACCCATACCGGCAATGGCGGTAACGCAGCGCTGAAGCCGACCGTGTCGAACAATCTGGATGCGTCGCTGCAGTGGTACTTCGCACCGCGCGCCCTGGCTTCCGTTGGCGTGTTCTATATGGACCTGCGCAACTACGTGGGCTTCGGCACCAGCAAGGGCACCTTCATCGATTCGCGCGCTTCGCAGCAGCAGAACCGTCCCGTATTTGCGGACTACACGATCACGTCTCCGATCAATGTGGATGCGGAAGTGAAGGGCCTGGAACTGAACCTGCAGATGCCGATCGGTACCACGGGCTTCGGCTGGGATGCCAACCTGACGCTGGCGGATTCGAAGCAGAAGTTCGGCAGCTGCCCGGCGACCCAGACTTCCACTTCGGCTGATCCTTGCGATATGCTGGGCGCTTCGAAGACCACCGCCAATATCGGCGGCTACTTCGAGAACGACAAGTTCAACGTGCGCGTCAGCTATGCATGGCGTTCGGACTTCCTGGCGGCGCAGGACCGCGGCACGCCGCTGTACCAGCAGGGCGCGGGCCAGCTGTCTGCCTCGTTCAACTACAACATCACGAAGAATGTGGTGCTGACGCTGAGCGGCCAGAACCTGAACAACCCGATCCTGAAGAACTACGTCTACAATAAGGACCAGCCGGCACGCTTCTACGCCAACGGTGTTCAGTACTACGCCGGCCTGCGATTCAAATATTGATGACGACACTGGCACGCACACCCGAGATCTTCAATGCCGACGCCGCAGCCTTTGCGGCGGCGACGGCGGCGCAACGTCCCGTGGTGCTGCGTGGCCTGGTGCGGCACTGGCCTGCGGTGCGCGAGGCGATGAAGTCGCCGGAGGCCTTGTGCCACTATATGATGGGTCTTGATTGTGGCGGCGCCTGCGACACGGTGCTGATGCCGCCTGAAGTCCAGGGGCGGCTTTTTTATTCTGCGGACATGAAGGGTTTCAACTTCGCGCGCAGCAAACGCACGGTGTCCGCAGTGATCGAGCAGATTGCGCGGTATTCGCAATTCCCCGTGGCGCCTGCGGTGGCGATGCAGAGCGCCTTGCTGTCGGAGTGCCTGCCGGGATTCGCGGCCGGCAATCCGGCGCCTTTCCTGTCGCCCGATGTGCCGCCCCGTCTCTGGCTGGGCAATGAAGTGGTCACGCCGGCGCATTTCGACGAGTCGCATAACCTGGCCTGCGTTGTGAGCGGCAGGCGGCGCTTTACCTTGTTTCCGCCGGAGCAGGTGAGCAATCTGTACATCGGTCCTCTGGATTTCGCACCAACGCCAACGCCGATCAGCCTCGTTTCCTTCCGCGCTCCGGACTTCGGGCGCTTCCCGCGCTTTCACGATGCGCTGGCGTCGGCCCAGGTGGCCGAGCTGGAGCCGGGTGATGCGCTGTACATTCCTTCGCTGTGGTGGCATCACGTCGAGTCGATAGGCTTGCTGAACGCCATGGTCAACTACTGGTGGAGCGCGCCGGCGGCCAATGGCCTGTCCAAAGCATCCGTGCTGGCGCAAGTCGGACAATGAACGAAAACTTCTATGCGGCGGCGCGCGCTGGCGTGCGCCGTCTTGGGTGGGCGCTCGCGCCTGCGTTGCTGGTTTGCGGCATGGCTGTTGCGCAGCCTCGTGTCGTGTATAGCCCTTATCAGTTCCTTGGCCTGCCGGGAGGCCCTGGACGCGCGGCCGTGGTGGCGCCCGATGGCGCGGCCTTTCCGCCTGGCGTGGCGCTGACGTGGGCCTTTGCGACCGGCGAGTGCGGTGACGAAGTGTGGTCCGGCGTGCCGGGCCAGCAGGTTGCCGATGCCAACGTTGCGGCCTTCGAACGCGCGGGGCTGGACTTCATCATTTCCACGGGCGGGCAGGGGGGCGTGTTCACTTGCGCGACCGACGCCGGCATGGCGCGCTTCCTGGCGCGCTATGCGTCGCCGCGCTTCGTCGGCGTCGATTTCGATATCGAGGCGGAGCAGACGCCGGCGCAGATCGATTCAATTGTGGCGCGAGCCCGGGCCGCCCAGCGTTCGGCGCCTTCGCTGCGGTTCAGCTTTACGATCGCTACTTTTGCGGCTTCGGACGGTAGCCGTAACAGCCTGAATGCCACCGGCGAGGCTGTGCTGGCGGCTGCGCGCAGGCATGGCTTGCAGGATTATGTGCTGAATCTGATGGTCATGGATTATGGCCCCGCGAGCGCGAAGGTGTGCGTGGTGCGGGGTGGCCGCTGCGATATGGGCGCGTCGGCGCTGCAGGCGGCGCGCAATGTGCATGAGAAGTATAAGGTGCCTTACGCGCAGATCGAGCTGACTGCAATGATCGGCATGAACGATGTGGTCGAGAATGTGTTCTCGCTGGATGATGCGCGGACGGTCGCGGCGGCTGTGCGCAAGCAGGGCATGGCCGGACTGCATTTCTGGTCGCTGGACCGCGACAAACCCTGTCCCGCGCCGATGACCGCCGCCGACGGCAACTGCAACGGCCTCCCCGGCGCCGGCCCCGCCGCCTTCACCCGCGCCGTGTCCGCCCCTGCGGAAGCTGGCGGAGTGCGATGAGCGGAACGGCGGCGCGTTATCTGTCGCTGGATGTGCTGCGCGGCCTGACGGTGGCGCTGATGATCGTGGTGAACACGCCTCGCGGCTGGGAACACGTCTACGCGCCGCTGCTGCATGCAGACTGGAACGGCTTCACGGCAACCGACCTGGTTTTCCCGACCTTCCTGTTCGTGGTCGGCAATACGCTGGAGTTCGCGTTGCCGAAGTATGCGGAGATGGGCGACCGCGCCTTGCTGGCGAAGATAGGCAGGCGCGCCGTCATCATTTTCCTGCTTGGCTTCCTGCTGTTCTGGTTCCCTTTCACGGGACCGTTGTCGGAGACGCGCATACCGGGCGTGTTGCAGCGCATCGCGTTTTGCTTCGCGTGCGCGGCGCTGGTCCTGCACTACGCCGGCCAGCGCGCGGTGCTAGCTTTCTGTGTGCTGGCGCTGCTGGGACACTGGCTGGTGCTCGCCGCATTCGGCGACCTGACGACGTCCGGCAACGCGGGCCGGCTGCTGGACCTGTGGCTGCTCGGCGAGCGGCACCTTTATCACGGCGAGGGCATCGCCTTCGACCCGGAAGGCATGCTCGGTACGCTGCCGGCGACAGTCAACGTCATTTCCGGCTATTTTGCGGGAAGGCTTGTGCTGTCCAAAGGGGCGAGTCATGAAGCGCTGGCGAAGATGATGGTGGCTGGCGCCGTGCTGCTCGCGCTTGCGCTGGGCGGGAGCACTATCCTGCCGATTAACAAGAAGCTTTGGACCGCCTCCTACGTGCTGCTGACCGTCGGCGTGGATTTGCTGGTGCTGTCGCTGCTGATTTATGCAATCGAGATGCGCCGTTGGCGGGGTGGCACGTATTTCTTCGAAGTGTTTGGCAAGAACACGCTGTTCATTTATCTATTCGCTGAGCTGGCCGTGATCGTGCGGGATCGCGTGCGGTTGGCCACGGTCATTGCCGCCCCGGAAAGCGTCGAAGCTGAGCAGGCGCGGCACCGGGACTCACCAAAGAAAAAGCGGGAAAGGCACAAGGCCGTTTCCCGCTTTCGTGTCTTACGAAGACTAAGGATTACTGCTTGGCGTCTTCACCCGGCGGGGTTGCCTTCGCTGGATATGGACGGTTCACCCACCGGATCCAGTAACGCGCCATGTCGCCACGGCCGTCCGCGCCGGTCACGCCGCTCAGGGTCGCGATAGCGTCTTCCTTCTTGTTGCCCAGAGCCTGAGCCACGCCCAGGCGCAGCTTGGCGTCTTCCGCGTTCTTCAGGCCACCCTTGGCGATACCCTGCTTGATCAGGTCAATGCCCTTGTCGTACGCGCCCATGGTCACGTAGGCGTAGCCCAGGTGGACCAGGCCACGGCCGTCCTTCGACTTCTTGGCCGACGCTTCGCCGGAAGCGATGTTTTTC
>DASWYX010000663.1:0-6282 GCA_036404755.1 Pseudoduganella sp. | reverse complement strand
TTTCCACAGGTTAACATCGGCTCGACCGACGACTCGATCGAGATCGTCGCGTTCGCGCCCGGTATCGATCCGAACAAACTCGATGTGTCGATCGACAAGGGGCTGCTGAGCATCAGTGGCGAGCGCCAGGCCGCCCAGCCGAAAACAGCTGGGGACGATATGCGCACCTATGCACAGGAGCGGTTCGTCGGCGCCTTCCGTCGTGTTATTGAACTGCCTCAGCACGCGGACCCCGACAAGGTCACGGCCAAGTACACCAATGGCTGCCTGACCGTAAGCATCGGCAAGCGGGAGTCGTCAAAACCGCGCGCCATCGCCATTCAATGAAACCCGTCGCGGAATCGAGGAGGACATCATGAATGACAGGACAGAACTTGCGAAGAAAGATCAAACGTCGGTGGATCGCCGTAACGACGACCAGTCGCAGCACGGGATCAAGCTGACGCCGCCGGTGGACATCTTTGAGGATAGCCAGAGCATCACCTTATGGGTGGACCTGCCCGGCGTGACGAAGGACAAGCTCGATGTGAAGGTGCACGATGGCAACCTGTACATCGAAGCCGAGGCGGTGGTCCCCACGCGCACGGGACTGCGCCTGCAGCACGCGGAAATCCGCCAGCCTCACTTCGCCCGCGCTTTTTCGCTGAGCCCCGACTTCGACGCATCGAAAATCGACGCGAACCTGAAGGACGGCGTACTGAAGCTGACGATCCCGCGCCGCGACGAAGCACGGCCGCGCCGGATTGAAGTGCGTACCGGCTGAAGCCGGCAGCCGTAAGACCGGTGGCGGTCATCCGGCCGCCACCTCTGCTTTCCTGCCAGACTGTAGAGGAGGATATGATGAACACCGACCTGAAAAAGTGGAATCCCTTCAAATTCCTTCGTGGCTCGGGGCGCAATGCCGACACGGATCGCCGGGAAGGCCCGCCGGCCAGCGAGCAGTGGCGCACCCCATGGTCTGACCTGCCCAGATTTTTCTCGCGCGATCCGTGGCGTGCAGTTGAAGATCTCCTGCACGATCCGTTCGCCGGACGCGGCACGCTCGAACGATGGTTTGGCGACTTCAGTTCATCACGCTTCCAGCCGCGCATCGACGTGGTAGATGAAGGACAGATGCTGCGCGTAACCGCCGAGCTCCCGGGCATGGAACGGGAAGATCTGAACGTCACCGTCGAAGATGGCGCACTCGTGTTGCGCGGCGAGAAAAAACAGGACACGCGCAGCGAGGAAGCCGGCTGCTACCGGCTTGAGCGTGCCTATGGAAGATTCGTGCGCACGATCCCGATGCCGGAGAACGCCGACCCCGATCACGCCCTGGCGAAATTTGACAACGGCGTGCTCACCTTGACCGTGCCCAAACTGGAGCCGTCGCGATCCGCGAGCCGTACGATCGATATCGGCTGAAAGGCCAGCAACCCGCACTGGGAGCGGCAACGCGACGCGCATCTCAGCGCGGGTAAGTGAAGCCGGTGCGGATATCCATCGGTACCAGCTGATTGCGCTCAAGTACCATCAGGCGCTGCGGCGGTTCGTCGCCCGCCAGTGCGCCCGGCGCAACGGACAATCCTTCGCCCTTGCGCAACAGTGGATCACAGCGTTCGTAAACGTTTCGGCAGCCTGTGACTTTGAGGAGCGCCTGCACGACAGGCACCTTCCACAGATCGACGCCACCGGCATTGAACTGGCAAATCAAATAGCCTTCGGTGCCGCCATAGCTGTGTACCAGTAGGCCCGGCAAGCCGTCCTTGTCACCATCTATCAGCAGGACCAATGCCTGCGGATTGGCATTGCGTAGCGCATCCGCGCGGAGATGCACGCCGGCCTGTACTCGCCGTTTTATCATCGCGTGATCTACTGGCTCGTCCTCGCGCAATGTCCAGACGCGGGCAGCGATTTGCGATTTGGCGTTATAGGCCGCGCGGGCAAGGAACTTGCGCGACGATGACTGCACTATCGCCGTGGCGCCCGGTTTGTTACGCTCCTGCGGTTTGCCGTCGACCCTTTCGATGGCGGACACGTAAATCCACGGTTCGCCGGAAAGCAGGCCTTTTTCCTTACCCTGTTTGATGGTGATGATGAGCATGCGCGGCTTTCGTTTTCGGGAGAAAAACAAAAAAGGGCTACAGTCCAAAAACTGTAACCCTTTGATTTGTATGGTCGGGGCGAGAAGATTCGAACTTCCGACCCCCTGCACCCCATGCAGGTACGCTACCAGGCTGCGCTACGCCCCGACTCGAGCCACGCATTATAGCAGAGCAAATTCAATTTTTGCCAACCTTGCGTCATACTACAGGAATGATGATCGATTCCGCATTGATTTTCCAGGCGTCCGAGCTGATCCAGCAGGCGGACGGGCTGGTTGTGGCGGCAGGCGCCGGCATGGGCGTGGACTCGGGCTTGCCCGATTTCCGGGGCAATGCGGGGTTCTGGCAGGCCTACCCTGCCCTCGGCAAGGCGCAGATGGAGTTCACGCGGGTGGCGTCGCCGGCGACGTTCCGGCGCGATCCGGCGCTGGCCTGGGGTTTCTATGGACACCGCCTGGCGCTGTATCGCCATACCGTGCCGCACGAAGGCTTCGCGATCCTGCGGCGCTGGGCGGAGGCGATGCCGCAGGGCGCGGCTGTCTTCACCAGCAATGTCGATGGACAGTTTCAAAAAGCGGGCTTCGATAACGTCTACGAGTGCCACGGCTCGATCCATCACCTGCAATGCCTGCAGCCGTGCAGCGCCGATATCTGGAGCGCGGACAGCTTCCTGCCGGATGTCGATAACGACGCGTGCCAGCTTCTGAACACGCCGCCCCACTGTCCCCACTGCGGCGGACTCGCACGGCCAAATATCCTGATGTTCGGCGATGGGGACTGGCTGGAGCAGCGCAGCGCCGACCAGGCGGAGCGCCTGGGCAACTGGCTGGACAAGGTGCAGCGCCCCCTGGTGATTGAGCTGGGCGCGGGAACGGCGATTCCGTCGGTGCGCTATTTCAGCCAGCAGGTGGTGGCGCGAGGTGGACGGCTGATTCGCATCAATCCGCGCGAGCCGCAAGTGTCGAGCGTGCGTGACGTGGGCCTGGCGGCCGGCGCCCTCGAGGGGCTGACCGCCATTGCCGCCGTGATGGATTAAACGTATTTGACCGAGATGGCGGACAGGCCTTCAACCTGGCCGACCATCAGCTGCCCGCGCTGCACGGCGCCGACGCCTTCCGGCGTGCCGGTGAAAATCAAATCGCCGGGTTCCAGCTTGAAGTAGGTCGACAGATTGGCGATGGTTTCGCTGATCGACCAGATCAGGTGCGTCACGTGACTGGACTGCTTCACGGCGCCGTCCACGGATAGCGAAATCGCGGCGCTTGCCACGTCGCCCGCTTCGGCGGCGCGGCGGATCTCGCCAACCGGCGCGGAGTAATCGAAGGCCTTGCCGATCTCCCACGGCCGACCCGCATCCTTCATTTTCCCTTGCAGGTCGCGGCGGGTCATGTCCAGGCCGACGGCGTAGCCAAAGACGTGGGACAGCGCATCGCCGACAGCGATATCCGCCCCGCCCTTGCCGATGGCGACCACCAGCTCGCACTCGTAGTGGAAATTATTGGTCAGCGAAGGGAAAGGCAGTTCGACGGTCGCGCCGGGCGCCACGGGCACCACGGCGTCGCCGGGTTTGCAGAAGAAGAATGGCGGTTCGCGGTCAGGATCGGAGCCCATTTCGCGCGCATGGCCCGCGTAATTACGGCCGACGCAGTACACGCGGCGCACCGGGAAACGGGCATCGGTGCCGGCCACCGGCAGGCCCGCGATCTGCTGCGGGGGAAAAACGTATTGAGTGCTCATCATGCTCCTTCAGTTGAATAGCAAGGTCCGGCAAACCGCCTGGAACGGCGGCAGTAGGCCGGCCACGTCCAGGCCAGGGTTATGCAATGCGCGCAGTTGCAGGCCCTGGAACATGCAGATCAGGGTTTCCATGATGCCGTCGATGGTCCTGTCATCAGCCGGCAGGCCATGCACTGTGCGTCCCTTGCGCAGGATACCGCGAAACTCGGTGCGCGCGCGCTGGTCCGCATCCTGCGCCACCATGGCAATGCGCGGATTGCGCGTGGACTCGGCAAATATCTCCCGCGGCAGCATCCAGTAGTCGGGGTCCAGGTTCTGCCGTATATGTTCCGGCACTTCATCCACCAGCGCCTGCAGCGGATCGTCGCAGGCCCCCAGGCCGCGAATCATGGTGGACACGCGCTCCATATCTTCTTCCACGAAGGCGATGATGATTTCGTCCTTGCTGTCGAAGTAATTGTAGATATGGCCCGCGCTCATGCCGGCAGCCTTGGAAATTTCAGACATGCTGGCGCCGTGGAAGCCGCTGCGCTTGAAGCAGGCTGCAGCCGCTTCCAGTACCTGGCGGCGGCGGTAGGCGGCGCGCTCTGGGTCGATACGGCGTTTTTCTGGAACGGTCATGGTGACGGGTGTTTTAAAGTAAGGCACCACTGTGCACATGCACAGCACATTTGTCAAACGGCAGGATTCGATTGCAGATTTACAACGACCCTGAATTTAGCGCGGGTGTCGCTCGTGCAGATGATATGATGGGTAAGCAGCTATCCGTTCTCCTTCCCTTGAAAGTGTAACGAAATGGCCTCCCGCACCACACGCACGATAGAAATGCGCCCTGCCGAAGCGGGCGACCAGCGTTTCATGCAGCAGTTGTACGCCAGCACCCAGAACGGCGAGTTGCGCATGGGCGGCTGCGACGCCAATACCGAAGCCCTGCTGATCGGCCTGCAATTCAAGGCCCGCCAGACCTGGTTCCAGAACCACTATCCCCATGCCGACCTGGCCGTGATCATGGACCGCGACCGGCCCGTCGGCCGCCTCTACGTCGATTACGGCGTCGAGGAAATCCGCATCCTGGACATTTGCCTGATCCCCGAATACCGCAACCGCGGCATCGGCCTTGGCCTGCTGCGCAGCCTGCAAGCCCAGGGCGCCCGCATGCGCGTGCCGGTGCGCCTCAGCGTGCTGCTCGGCAGCCCCGCCCAGCGCCTCTACCAGCGCTGCGGCTTCGTGAACCTGGGCGTGGACGGCCTCCACAACAGCATGGAGTGGCAGCCGCCACGCTGAACTTCCCTTAGCTTAGCTCCAGCCGCCGCCCAGCACCTTGTACAGGGTGATCTGGTTGGTGGCTTTCGCCAGCCGGGCCGTGATCAGCCCCTGCTGCGCCGCATACATCGCGCGCTGCGATACCAGCGCATTCAGGTAAGACTCGGCGCCCTGCTTGTAGCGCGCCTCATGCAACTGGAAGCTCTTTTCCGACGCGCTGGTCAGCGCCACCTGCGACGCCAGGCGCTCATCCATCGTGCCGCGCTGGGCCAGCGCATCGGCCACTTCGCGGAAGGCGGACTGGATGGACTTCTCGTAGCGGGCCACGGCGATGTCGCGATCGGTCTTCGCAATCGACAGGTTGGCGCTGTTGACGCCACCGTCGAAGATCGGCAGGCGCACCTGCGGCATGAAGGTCCACGAGCCGCTGCCGCCCTTGAACAGGCCTGAGAGATCGCCGCTGGCGCTGCCGGCGCTGCCCGTCAGCGTGATGCTGGGGAAGAAGGCCGCGCGCGCCACGCCGATATTGGCATTGGCCGCCTGCAGGCTGCGCTCCGCTTCCAGCACGTCCGGACGGCGCTGCAGCACGGTGGACGGCACGCCTTCCGGCAGGTCCGCCAGCTGGGCCACGTTATCGATCGCGCTTTGCGGCAGCAGTTCCTTCGGCACCGGTACACCGACCAGCAGGGCCAACGCGTTTTCGTCGGCCGCTACCTGGGCGGTGTAGATTGCCATGTCGTTGCGGGCAGCTTCCACGCTGCTCTGCGCTTCGTACATGTCGAGTCCCGATGTGGCGCCGGACTCAAAGCGGCGCTTGCTCAGTTCATAGGAAATCTGCTGGCTCTTCAGCGTATCCTGCGCCAGGCGCAGGCGTTCCTTGTCGGCCGCCAGCGTCAGCCAGGCGGTCGCCACTTCGGACACCAGGCTGATTTGCTGCGCATTGCGCGCTTCCTGCGTGCCCAGGTAAGTCTGCAGGCCCGCCTCGGACAGGTTGCGCACCTTGCCGAAGAAGTCCAGCTCATAGGACGGGAACACCAGGCCACCGGTGTACTGGCGCGTGATGGCGCCGCCTGGCGCACGGTTCGCCGTCTGGTCGACACCGGCCGATACTTTCGGCAGCAGGTGGGCGCGCTGGATGCCGTACTGGGCGCGCGCCTTTTCGATATTCAGCGTGGACACGCGCAGGTCGCGGTTATTG
>DASWYX010000662.1:0-1500 GCA_036404755.1 Pseudoduganella sp. | reverse complement strand
GGGCACACGTCCTTGAACACCTTGCGGCCCTGCTGGCGGAACAGCTTGTCGGGCTTGCCGACGCCGCTTTCGTCGAAGCGGTTCATGAAGCCGAAGTTATTGCGGATGTTGTTGGAGAAGCTGGTCTTCAGCTTCGTATCCAGGATTTCCCACTGGTGCTGGGAAGTCGCCGCCTCTTTTGCTTCCACCACGATGGCGGTGCAGGCATCGCCAAAGATGAAGTGGGAATCACGGTCGCGCCAGTTCAGGTGGGCGCTGGTGATTTCGGGGTTCAGGATCAGCACGGCGCGCGCCTGTCCGCTCTGCACGGCCGCGACGGCGGTCTGGATGCCGAAGGTGGCCGAGGAGCAGGCCACGTTCATGTCGAAGCCGTAGCCGTCGATGCCGAGCGCGTTCTGCACTTCCACCGCCATGGCGGGGTAGGGGCGCTGCAGATTCGAGCACGCCACCAGCACCATGTCGATGTCGGCAGCGGTGCGGCCGGCGCGGTCCAGCGCCTGCCGGGCAGCCTTCACGCAAATCTCGGCCTGCAGCGACAGTTCCTCGTCGCTGCGCTCGGGGATGCGCGGCACCATGCGCTTCGGATCGAGGATGCCTTCCTTTTCCATCACGTGGCGGGCCTTGATGCCGGACGCCTTTTCGATAAAACCTTCGCTGGACGGTTCCAGCGCCGTGACCGTGCCCGCTGCGATGGCGTCGGCGTTTTCCGCGTTGAACTGCTCGACATAGGCGTTGAAGCAGGCGACCAGTTCCGCGTTGGAGATCGAATTCGGTGGGGTGAAGAGGCCGGTTCCGCTGATGACGGCTTGTTTCATGATTAAGCTTTCTATTTTTGTAAGTTTTGCGGCAGCTCACGCACCGCGGATCGATGATCCGCCCTACACTGTGTCGTCGATGGTGCTAACGGCCGCTAAGTCGGCTTGATTTTACAGCAAGTGGTAATGAAAAACGGCGCCGCGAGGGCGCCGTTTTCGAGGAGGTATTCGGTTTTATTCGTCGACTGCCTTGGTGCGCGGCTCGGTGCGGGCGACCAGCTTGGTTTCCTGCTTGGCCAGTTGCACCGGCAGGCCCTGCAAGTGGTTCAGCGCCTGCTTCAGCTGGAAGTCTTCGTTGCCGCCGTATTCCAGGGGTTTGCGCTTCTTCTCCTGGGCGATGATGCGGATCTGTTCCTCCAGCTCGTCGCGCTTCTGCTTGGCCGCTTCTTCCTCGCGGTCGTTGGAGAGGTGCCTGGTCAGGTCCGCCTCGCGCATGCGCAGGGCGTTCAGGCCGTCGCCATCCTCGTTCTCGTCCACCTGCAGGTCGGGCGTGATGCCCTTGGCCTGGATCGAGCGGCCGTGCGGCGTGTAGTAGCGCGCCGTGGTCAGCTTCACGGCCGTGTCGGCGGTCAGCTGGCGGATGGTTTGCACCGAGCCCTTGCCGAAGGTCTGGGAACCGATAATGGTGGCGCGCTTGTAGTCCTGCAGCGCGCCAGCCACGATCTCCGAGGCCGAGGCTGAGCCG
>DASWYX010000661.1:0-6228 GCA_036404755.1 Pseudoduganella sp. | reverse complement strand
GTGAATAATCCGGATCAATTCCAGTACGTGCTTCCGGGCATGGCCGAAGAGCATTTGCACGCGCTGTGCGGGCGCATGCCGCCGCTTTATCGGAATCTGATCAGGATCCGGCCGGTGCAGGTGGCCGATGGGGTGCTAGTGACGGCGCTGATAACGGCGGATCAATGATCCGCCTTACAGCCCTTCGGGCCAAATCCGCCAACACAGCGTAGGGCGGATCGTTCTGATCCGCCGTGCGTGATTATTGGTGGCTCTCGAACGAGGCCGCGGTATCCATCTGCATCATGCCAAAGATATTCCCGTCCGGGTCCTTGGCATAAGCCAGCCAGCCCACGCCCGGCACCGGCATCTTGGGCACCGCGACCACGCCGTGCAATGACTTCAGCTGCTCCAGCGACTTGTCGAGATCCTCGACATCCACCGTGCACACAAACGCATTCACGCTCGCTCCTTCCTCCGGACGCGGTCCGCGGCGCGGCAGCAGGCCGCCATTGATGCCGGGCTGGCCCACCTCGCCGGTGCCGACCAGCCAGTAATCGCCGCCTTCCCACTTGCTGAAGCTCCAGCCGAACATGCCGGCGTAGAAATCGATCAGCTGCTGCGGGTCCGATGCCTGGATTTCGAAGTGAACGGTGCGTCCCATTATCTAGTTCTCCCAAGGGTCATAAGTGCCGATGCTCCACACGTGGCCTTCCGGATCGCGGCAAGTGAAACCGCGTCCGCCGTAGTCCTCATCCTTCAGCTCCATCACGATGGGTGCGCCCGCCTTCACGCAGCGGGCATGCACTTCATCCGCATCACGCACCACGAGGTAGGCGCTCTGGGTGACGAAGCCGCCGATCTGGGCCGGCTGTTTCATCAGCTGGCCGTATTCCGTATCGAAAATAGAGCTTAGCATGATCATGCCGTTGCCGTAGGAAAGCTGGGCGTGGGCAATGGTGCCGTCTTCATTGGGGACGACGAGGGTGGGTTCGAAGCCCAGCGTCTTGCACAGCCACTCGATGGCTGCCGGCGCATCGCGATAGCGCAGGCAGGGCATGATGGTCGCGCGCGTTTGCTTAGGAATATTCGTCATGATTCTCTCCCTGATGTTGGTGGTCGGGACGCGGCTGTCAAAACAATATAGTCCAGCACCGGAGAGGGAGCAAGCGGGCGCGAGTGAGTTACATTTGCTGGAATAAATGTGTGTTTCCGCGGCTGACTTCAAGTTCCTCCGGGAAGTTGCGCACCTTGACCATTTGCCGTCCGCGCAGGTCGCGCGTGACCTCGGCGATTGCGTCCACGCGCACCAGCGTGGAGCGGTGGATGCGCCAGAATTCATTCGGGTCCAGTTCTTCCGCAAGCTCTTTCAGGGTCTTGCGGATCAGTACCTCGCCCTGCAGCGTTTGTACACGCGTGTATTTTTCATCGGCACGGAAAAACAGGATTTCGCGCGTGCTGATCATGCGCAGGCTGTTGCCGACCTGGGCCTGGATCCAGTGCAGGTATTCGCGATCCGCCTTGCCCGTGGTCTGGCGTATCAGCTGGCTTAGCTGTTTCTCGATATTGTTCGGCTGCTTGCCGAGGCGGGTCTGCAGGCGCGCGCAGGCCATCTTCAGGCGCTCGGCGTTGACGGGCTTCAGCAGGTAGTCCAGCGCGCCCTGTTCGAAGGCTTCGATCGCATACTGGTCGTAGGCCGTGATGAAGACGATGTGGCAGCGGTTGAACAGCATGCGCGCCGCTTCGATGCCGGACAGGCCGGGCATGCGGATGTCGAGGAAGACGATGTCCGGCTGGTGCTTGCCGGCCAGGGCGATGGCTTCGATGCCGTTCGCCGCTTCGGCCACGATGTTCAGCTCGGGCCAGGCTTCGGACAGCCGCTTGCGCAGCATGTCGCGCATGGGTTCTTCATCGTCGGCGATGATGGCGGTGGCGGCGGGTTGGCTCATGATGGCTTGGCGAAGATATCGGGGGCAAAGGGCAGCCGGATGATGGCGCGGCAGCCGCCCTCCAGCGGGGTTTCGATCGTCAGCGAGGCGCGGTTGCCGTACAGGAGCTTCAGGCGCTCGCGCACATTGGTCAGGCCCACACCGTCGCCTGCGTACAGGTTGAAGCCGACGCCGTCATCCTGCACCTCCACCTGCAATACGTTGTTATCCATGCTGGCGCGGATGTCGATGCGGCCGCCTTCGATCTTAGGCTCCAGGCCGTGCTTGATGGAGTTCTCGATCAGGATTTGCAGCGTCATGGCAGGGAAGGTGGCGCTCTCAAGTTCCGGCGGCACATCGATGGAAACCGCCAGGCGTGATTTCATGCGCGCCTGCATGATGGCGAGGTAGGAGCGCGACATCTGGATCTGCCGCCCCAGCGTGCCATTGCCGCGCGAGCGCATCTGCGGCAGCGTGGAGCGTAGGTATTCGATCAGGTGGGTGTGGATCTTGGCCGCTTCCGGCGGATCGGTTTCAATCAGTTGTCCGATCAGGGCCAGGGTATTGAACAGGAAGTGCGGCTCCACCTGGGCCTGCAGCGCGGCCATTTGCGCTTCCACCAGGCGCCGCTCCAGCGTTTCCGTGCCCGCCTGGGCGGATGCCTTGCGCGCTTCGATTTCCGCCTTGCGCTTGCCGCCGGCCAGCACCTTCAGTCCCAGCGAAATGAAGATGAAGAAACCCGCCTGGCGCGGATGCAGCAGCGGCGTGGCGGACAGCAGCAGGGCCAGCACCCACGTGACGACCAGCTGGCGCATCGGCACCTGGGCCAGCCAGTCGAAAAAGCTCCACCACATCAGGCTGGCGGTTTCGCCAACTTCGCGGACAAAGCTCAGCGCATTGCGGGTACGGCCTCCCATTGCTTACCCCTCGTGATGGTTCTTGGACACTTGCTTGGAAGCGAACAGGCCAATGGCCAGCTTCACGATCAGGATAGCCACGAACAGCGTGAGCGCCAGCGGCAGGATGGTCAGGAACAGCGCGACCACGACGCACGTTGCTAGCAGCGCCGGCCAGGACATGCACTCCAGCGTGCGCACGATATGGCGGCCGATGGCCAGGAATGCGTCCGTCACTTCGGTAACGGTTTCCTTGAAGGTCTTGTTGATCGTTTTCATCGTTTGCTCCATGTTAAGTGATGGTGCAACTCTACCCCCGGCGCGCTGCCGCGCCCACGGCTTTCCGATGAAGCGTTGACTAGAGGGGTTGACCTGCGGCGAAACGGGGATGAACGGTGATGGGCTTGTGCATTACTCTTGCATCCAGGGTAATTTCTTCCAGTCGCTGCGCAGCAGGCCGTAAATGTCGCTGTGGCAGATTTCGCCGTTGACGATCCAGCGTTCGCGCAGGTGGCCTTCCTTGATGAAGTGCAGGCTTTGCAGCAATCTTGCCGAGGCGTGGTTGCGCGGGTCGATATCGGCTTCGATACGGTGCAGGTCCAGCTCCTCGAAGGCGTATTCGATCATCGCGGCCAGCGCCTCCTGCATCACGCCCTTGCCCCAGCTGGCGCGCGCCAGCATGTAGCCGATATCGCAGCGGCGGTTTTGCTTGTCGAACTTGTACATATTCGCCACGCCGGCCAGTGCGCCCTCCATCTCGATCCCCATGCGCAGCATGCTGCCATCCGCGTCGCCGGCCTGGCCGGCGGCCACATAGGCGTCGCCCTGGGCGGGATCGGTCCATGGGCCCGAGCTCCAATAGCGCATGGCTTCGGGATCGGCGAACATGGCATACAGCGCCGGCGCGTCGGCGGAGGTGAGGGGGCGCAAGGTCAGGCGCGGCGTAAAGATCAGCATTGGAAGGCGAAACAACTGTGATAGATTTCACAAGTCTAAACCAACCCGGGAGTGATCATGCAGCTTGGCGCTTCCAGGGCATGATCGAGAAAAATACGCTGACCTTCAATCCGGGCTGGGACAGCAATGCGCAGAACGTGCCCGGCTTCACCGATGTGCGCCAGCTGCAGCGTGAACTGCAAGCGCAGGGCGTGCAGCTCTCCGCGCGTGCCGACGAAACCACCAGCGGCCCGGCCTACATCATCGCCATCGACCCGGACGGAAATCCCATCCTGGTCGACCAGCACGTTTAAGGCTTGATGCCCAGCGCGGAAAGTACGAGCTTGAGCAGGGTTTCTTCGGCATCCTGGTAATCCTCGGGCAGCAGCTGGTCGCGGCCGAGAACGAGCGCCATCTGGGCCGAGAAATCGGCGTAGGATTGGGTCATCGCCCAGATCGCGAACAGCAGGTGGGTGGCGTTGATCGGCGCGATCTTGCCGGCGGCGATCCAGCGCTCGAACAGTTCGATGTCCTTGCGCACGATGGGCACCACGCGCTCGCGGATCTTGTCGCCGTAGAGTTGAGCGCCGGCGATTACTTCCATCGCATACACGCGCGAGGCGCAAGGCTGCTCGCGCGAAAAGGCCAGCTTGGCCTGGATGTAGGCGCGCAACACGTCCTGCGGTTCCTTGTCCGGGTCGGCGAGATGGCTCATGCGCTCCAGCCAGTCGTCCAGCACATCGTCCAGCACGCGGCGGTACAGCGCCTGCTTGCTGGGGTAGTAGTACATCAGGTTCTGCTTGGACAGGCCCGCGTTCTCCGCAATCGTTGCGATGGACGTGCCCTCGTAGCCGCATTCGGCAAACACGCGCACCGCCTCGGCGGCGATGTCCGCCTCCAGCCGGTCGCGGTTCATCACGCGGCGCAATTTAGCTGATGCCATGGGCACTCCTTACCGTTGCGAGGAAATTGAGCAGTTGGGGATCGTCGCTGTAGGCTACATTGAAGCGGAACCAGATCGACGGGCTTTCGCGCAGCATGAAGAATTCGCTGGGCGCGAGCAGGATGCCGGCCTTCAGCGCCAGGTCGGCCACCAGCTTGCCGTTCCATTCGGCGCTGGGCGTATCCGGCCAGCCGGCGCTGACGAACATGCCGCCGCGTGGCCGCGCGAT
This sequence comes from Pseudoduganella sp., assembly GCA_036404755.1. Lineage (GTDB taxonomy): Bacteria > Pseudomonadota > Gammaproteobacteria > Burkholderiales > Burkholderiaceae_D > Rugamonas. The sequence continues at coordinate 1,317 of DASWYX010000661.1, read as the reverse complement.
CGGCGCCATGCCCACGCCGCGCAACACTTCGATGGTACGCTCGCGTGCCGCCTCCAGCTGGCCGATCAGCTTGTCCACTGTGCGCTTGTAGGGCCGCGCCGTGATCGCATGGTAGACGGCGCGCTCATTGACTTCGGAGGTCGTGAGCCCGGCCAGCATTTTCACGCGCACCAGCTCGGGCAGCAGGGAATGCGAGGCGCAGATCGAGCCTACGCGCAGCACCGGCGACAGCGTCTTGGAGAAGCTGCCGACGCGGATCACGCGCCGTAAGCCATCCATTGCGGCCAGCGAGGCTTCGCCGCGCGGGGTGAGCTCGCGGTAGATATCGTCTTCCACCAGCCAGAAGTCGAACTGCTCGGCAAAGCCCAGCAGCCGGTGCGCCTGGGCCTGCGTCAGGGATGTGCCGAGGGGATTCTGCAGCACGGTGTTCACGAACATCAGCTTGGGCTGGGCGATCTTCGCCTGGGCGGCGAGATAGTCCATGTCCAGCCCATGTTCGCCGCGCGGAATGCCGACCACATTGCAGCCATGGTGGCGGATCAGCGACAGCAGGTTGCTGTACACGGGATCTTCGACGAAGACCGTGTCGCCCGGCCGCGTGAGCGTGCGCAGGATCAGGTCGAAGGCGTGGGTGGCGCCGTGCGTGAGCAGCACCTGCTCGGCTTCCAGCGGGAACAGGTCTTCCGAGAGCGTGGCGGCCATGTACTGGCGCAGGCTGGGGAAGCCGAGCGGATGGCCGTAGCCGCGCAGGCGCGTGGAAGGAATGCGCATGGCGTGGCGGACGGCGTCCAGGATGGTGTCTTCGCCATACCACTCGGGTGGCAGCCAGCCGGCGCCGACGGGCAGGGCTTCGGAGGCGCCGGAATAGAGTTCGGGCGTGAGCGCATCGACCGCGGCGGGGCCGGCGGCCAGCGCGGCCGGCGCCAGCAGGGCAGGGAGATCCTGGCGCGCAACAAAATAGCCGGAGCCGCGGCGCGAGGAAAGCAGGCCCAGCGTGACCAGGCGGTCATAGGCTTCGACCACTGTAAAGGTGCTGATGCCATTACACTTCGCGAACTGCCGCACCGACGGCATTTTCGTGCCAACGCGCAACTCGCGGCTGCCCACCATGGCGCTGATCGCGTCAACGATCTGGTCCACAAGGCTGCCCTTGCGTGCCCTCTCGATTGCCAGCACCGGCCAGCCGGGCTGTTCAACGCTCGTGCCTTGCATTTTTCGTTCTCCGCAACGGCCAACTGGACTGATCATGACGCCTGTACGGTTGGATGGTTTCCGCGTGTGTGTATATGTGCCATAGTTATCTTGCTGTCTATTATT
>DASWYX010000660.1:0-11759 GCA_036404755.1 Pseudoduganella sp. | reverse complement strand
CTCCGCAACCATAGGGAGACAATCATGAAAGCGACAATCCTCACCGCACTCCTGTGCGCGCTGCCCGTCGTGGTGGCCGCCCAGGCAGTGGAACAGGGGGACAGCACCGTCCGGGTGCCGGCTCCCCTGAGCATCGACCTGCCAGCCAAGGCTTTGAGCACTGCCTTGACCAACTGGGAAGGCTACAAAGGTGCATACGACCTTTCCGATGGACGCATCATTTCCCTCACCCAGCGCGGCCGCACGATGTACGCCGAAATTGATGGCCGCGAAAAAGTCCAGGTGATCGCTGCAGACATGAACACCTTCGTGGCCATGGACCGCAGCCTGAAGCTGAACCTGAACCGCAATTTTGAAGGCGAAGTGCGCGGCGACGTGCTGCTTGCTTCCCCCGCAGCCACGGCGGGCCTACCGGCCGCTCCGGTGCTGCTGACCTTCGGCGCCCAGTAATACCACGCTACCCAAAGGCCGGGCACAATCTTAGCCCGGCCTTCCGCCATTTCTCCTCTTATAGTCTGGCGAGGTCGGGTCCATCCTTGCGGCCCAGCCATGTCGTCTCGAAGCGTTTGCGCGCCGCCGCCAGCGCCGCCGTGTCGCCACGTTGCTTGTACACTTCCATCAGCCCGCGCAGGGCCCAGCCATTGCTTGGCGTCTTGGCGAAGGACGCGCGGAATGCCGCTTCCGCCGCATCCAGCTTGCCGGCCTTCAGCAGCGCCGCGCCCAGCGACTGGCGCACCGGGTAGTACCAGTAGGGCGGTTCGGTGTAGGGCAGGGTGTCCTGCACGGCGACCGCTTCCTCGTAAGCCTTGATGGCGCCGTCCAGGTCGCCGCGCGCTTCGGCCACGCGGCCGGTGGCGACCGCGCGCGCGGTGCGCACGATGTCCGGACCGGGCACGCCCCAGTCCTGCACCGGCTTGAAGTCCGCCTTTTCCAGCGCCGCCAGCGCTTCCACTTCCTTCTGCGCCTCGGCCAGCGCGCCCTTGCGCGAGTAGCCGGTCGCGCGGGCGTAGTGCCACATCGCCTTCACCAGCACCAGGTCGTTGCCCGGGTCCGGCAGGGCCAGCAGTGCGTCCGGTGCGCTGAACTGCACCTGGCTGAAGTAGGGCGCGGCCTTGATCGGCTGCAGCGAGCCGAAGGCCTTGGCCGCTTCCACCGGAACCGCCTTGTCCAGCTTGGAGGCCGCATCCAGCGCCGTTTTGGCGTCGCCGCCCATCAGCGCGGACACCATGGCGAAGTGGATGTTGTGCGGGTAATAGGCGCCCTTGTAGACCGGGTCGCTGTCCGCCTTGCTGAAGTATTTTTCATCGATGGCGATGGCCTCGATATTCGATTGCAGCGCTTCGCGGTACAGGCCCACGCGGTAGTAGATATGCGAGGGCATGTGCACGATGTGGCCGGCGCCGGGAATCTGTTTGGCCAGCTGGCGCGCATAGGGCAGGGCTCGTTCCGGATGGCTGGAAGCTTCGACAGCGTGGATGTAGTAGTGGATCGCGCCCGGATGGCTGGGATTGCGCTCCAGTACGCGCTCCAGCGCATCCACCGTTTCGGCCGTGCGTCCCTTGGGCTGGGCGCCGCCGGCCTGCCAGTAATCCCAGGGCGAGAGGTCCATCAGGCTTTCCGCGAACAGCACCTGGATCGTGTCGTTGTTGGGGAAGGCGTGCGCCGCTTCCGTCATGCCGTCCGCATAGGCGGCATCCAGCGGCGCGCGGTCGGCCGGCGGATTGGCCTGGTAGCGCTTGACGACGGCGCGGATCAGCGCCTGCTCGGGCGGGCTGGCGCTGGCCATCAGCGATTCGGCCTTGGCCGCTGCCGCGGCGGCGGGCGCGACCGCGTCCGGGAACATGGGCGCATTGAGATTCGGCCCCAGCACCAGGGCCTCGCCCCAGTAGCACATGGCGCACTGGGGATCGGCCTGCTGGGCCGCGCGGAAGGCGCGCGCCGCTTCCGCATGGTTGAAGGCAAAGGTCAGGCGCAGGCCCTGGTCGAAATACGCTTGCGCGGCCGGAACCGGCGTGCTGATCTTCAGGTGCAGCTTGCCAAGGCTGGGGTAGAGCGGCGGTTTCGCCGCATTGGCGGCGGGACGCGCCTGCTGGGTCGGCTTGAAGGGCGCCGTCTCCGCCTGCGCCAGCAGCAGCTTGTCCAGCACTGCCGGACGGCCGGCCGGGCCCGGCGCGCACAGCGCCGGCTTACTGGACAGCAGCGGATCGAAGGTGTTCTGGGGGGCATCCCGCCCGGCCAGCGAAGGAGCCGTGCCCAAGGTCATCAGGGCAGCGGCCAACAGGGACTTCTGATGCATGATAGCCTCCCTAAGGCAGTGCAGCAGACAAAATGAGTTTAGCCAAGAATGCCGGAAGAACAAAGATAGGCAATTCACCAGACTTTTGGTTATACTCACTATGCACACGCACCCTTTTTCAAGGGTACACAAAAATGAAGGTCACACTTCTTCGCGCCTGCCTGATGGCTGGCGTTACGACGTTGCTCGCCTCCTGCGGCGGCGGCAATATGGATTCCGCTTCCATGCCGCAGAAGCAAGCCGCTTCCGTCACACAATCCGCTCCGCTTCCCGCTTCAAGTTATTTTGAAGTCGTGCAGGAGCTTTACATCTCGTATTTCGGCCGTCCTGCCGATACCGGCGGGCTGACGAATTTCGCCAACCGGCTGTCCCAGCTGCAGGCGCCGTCCGAGATCCAGGGCGTCAATGCTTCCTATGCCACCAGCGCCTCGCTGCGCGAGCTGATCGACAGCTTCGGCACCAGCGCGGAATCGGCCGCCCTGTATTCCGGCGATAACGATGCCTTTGTCACGGCCATTTATGCCAATGTGCTGAACCGCGCGCCGGATGCGGAAGGCAAGGCCTTCTGGGTCAACGCCATCAATAGCGGCGCGCTGACCCGTCCGGATGCCTCGCTGTCCATCATGGCGGGCGCCTTGCTCAACCAGACGCCGCAGGGTTTGCAGGACGGTAAGCTCGTGCGCAACCGTATCGTCGTGGCCGGCAATTTCACCGCTGCGCTAAATACGCCCGCGAAGCAGTCGGCCTACAGCGGCGATGCCGCCGCGGCTGCCGCCCGCGCCATGCTGGCCAAGGTGGACGCGAATACCGATATCGCGGCCTTCAACGTGGAAATCGACAACACCATCAATGCCCTGCTGGCAGCCGCCGGGCCGAGCTTCTCCACGGTGCAGGCCATCATCAACCGGCGCTGCATCGTTTGCCACTCGGGGGCGTTTGCACCGCTTGGCATCCGCCTCGATACCGAAGCAGGCATCCGCAGCCATGCGGCGGATATCTATACCCAGGTCTGGGTAACGCGCGCCATGCCGCAGGGGAATTCCACCGGCATGACCGAGGACGAACGGGTCACCATCAAGCAGTGGTTCGAAGCGGGGGCGAAATAAGGCGCCAACACGGCGCATGCACGGCGGATCAATGATCCGCCCTACGCGCCGTCGCGCGGCCGCGTCTGTGCTCGCGATCAATCCAGGCTGATCCGCAGCACCTGCCCGCCATCCGGGAACGACCCCGGCACGGGCCGGGGCACGATGCCGAAATTGGTCACATAGGCTGCGCCGTCCGGCCCGATGGCCAGTCCGCCGGGGTAGAACAGGCCCTCGTGGATCACGGTGCGGCTGCCGTCCGCGTTCAGGCGGATCAGCCGTCCGGGCGGCAGCAAGGGCGGCATGCCGCCGGCGAAACCGCTGCCGACCTGCAGCACATACAGGCGGTGGCTGGCGTCGAAGGCGATGCCCATGATATTGGTGAAGCCGCTGGCGAACACTTCCGGTGCGCCGCCGCCGGCCTGCACGCGGTAGACATTGGCGGTCCCTACCGGGAACGGGAAGCCGGTCAGCTCGCCGATGTAGATGTAGCCATCCTGGCCGTCCACCACCGAAGTAGGCACTGACTGCATCGGAATCATCGCGCCAGGGGGCAGGTGCATGAAGGGCGGCGCCGGGATCATGCGCGAGGGGAAGGCGGCGAACACGCTGACCTTGCCGTTGGCGGCCACCTCGTAGACGGCATTGCCGCCCGCGTCCGCAATGAAGTGACGGCCGCCGGTGGCGGCGACGCCGTTCAGGTTGCTGTCCTTCCCGCCGGCGACCGGATCATTGGCCAGCTCATAGCCGGCGATGTCCGCGCCCGCCTTCCAGTTGCCGCCCACGCCCACCTGGATCGCGCGGCCCAGCAGCGCGCCGTTGGCGGGCAGGTTGTCGCGCGCGTTGGCCAGCGCGGCCAGCCCCAGCACGAGCTGGCCGTTGCCCGAGCCATGGAAGGAAATGCCCTGGGGGCCGACGGCGCCGAAGCCGCCGGGCGGCGCCAGCGAAGGCAGGCCGGTGATCACGCGCACCGGCGCGGCCAGGCCGGTGGGATCGACGCGCGTCATGGCGCCCGATTCGCCATAGCAGGCGTTGCGGTTGTCGGCCAGGACGAAGCAGGGGCCGGCGCCGCCGCTGCCGGCTTCGGCGACATAGAGCTGTCCGTTGGGAGCAAAAGCGATGCCGCGCGGGTTGCTGAGCCCTTTGGCAATCACATCGACCTGGGGAGCGGCCTGGACCGCGAATGCTGCGCACAGGGCGCAGCCGAGGATGAAGCGGAATCCGTGCATGACAAACCTCCGTTATTCTAGTTAAAGCGGGGGTGATGCAATATCGGCAAGGATTCAACTTAGCACAGCAGGAAGGCAAGTCAAGCGGCCGCGGCTACCAATAGTTCATGGGCCGTGCAGCGGTTGCGGCCATCCCTCTTGGAGCGATAGAGGGCATTGTCGGCACGGCGCAACGCTGCTTCCCAGATCGTGTCCTGGCGCGCCAGCGCCGCCACGCCGACGCTGACCGTCATCTGCACCGGACCATCATCGGTTTGCAGCGGCGTCACCTCGATCAGGCTGCGTACGCGTTCCGCCATGTGCATGACCTGCTGCGGCGCGATGCCCGTAACCAGCACGGCAAACTCTTCGCCGCCCAGGCGGAACAGGGCATCGTAGCCGCGCAGCGCATGGGCGGCGAGGTCCGTGACGTGGCGGATGGCCGCGTCGCCGGCCTGGTGGCCAAAGCGGTCGTTGACGGACTTGAAGTGGTCGATGTCGAAAGCGATGAAGGCCAGCGGCTGGCCGGTGCGGCGGCTGCGCTCGAATTCGCGGTGGGCCGCGTCATGCAGGGCGCGCCGGTTCAGCCAGCCCGTCAGGCTGTCCGTCAGCGATGCCTTGCGCAATGCCAGTTCCTGGTGGCGGATCACGATCACGGCGCAAGCCATGCCGGCCACGGACAGGAAGACCAGCACGCACAGCGAGCCGGAGGTCTGCAGCACCTGGCTGCCAAGGAAGGTCAGGTGATTGTCGTGGTTCAGCACCATGTAGACGGTACGCAGGCTGAGCTGGAGCACGAAGATCAGTTCGATCACCATCAGCGGCAGGTAGGCGGAGCGCTCCGGCCGCGCCGGCAGGCGCCAGATCAGGGACACCACGTGGAAGTTGATCACGGCAATGACCGGCGTGAACAGCAGCAGCCGGTTGGCGACGGATGCCTGGGTAAACGGCAGCAGGTGCAGCAGCACGACCGCCGTGGATAGCAGACCCAGCAAGGCATAGCGCGGCGCCAGGCCGAGGTGGCGGCGCAGGCCGGCGGCAATCGTGAAGTGGCCTGCAATATAAAAGGCATTGCCGATGGCCGGCAAAAGGAAGTGGTCCAGGTGCTGCGCGGCGGCGATGCCGCCCACGACGTTCGAGGCGAGGAAGGACAAGCCGGCAAAGGACCAGTCCATCAGGCACAGCTCGCGCCGGCTGGCGCGGTACAGGAAGTGCATGGCCATCGCCATGATGGCGGACGCCAACCCTGATGCGACGATCAAAGTGAATGCATCCATCCTTTCCCTTTACTCCTGAGCTACGGTTGTTGTAGCCCGTCAGTATAGGGAGTTTCGTATGTGCAAAAATGCTCAGATTGTCACAGATGGCTGAAAACCAACGATCACTGGGGGGCCCGCCGGACGCCGGCGGGCCGATTGAGGGATTAGTGGTGCAGGGGCTTGCCGAGGTCCTGCCCAAGGGGGAGTTCGGGGCTGAGCGCGCGTTCGGCCGGGCCGGTGTCCCACATGCCTTCGAAGCGCTCCACCATGCCGTCGCGCAGCGTGAAGATATGGACGAACGGGTTGTCGTACTGGCGGCCGGTATTACGGGCCAGCCAGGTCGAGTCGCCGATGACGACGACCGTGTCGCCTTCGGCGATCATGCGGCGCGGTTCCATGTGCAGCGGCTGCACGCTGGCGTCCAGCTTCCTGAAGAACTCGGCAATGCCCGCCCTGCCGTGGAAGTTGCCGCTGAACGGCACGTGTTCCGATTCAGGCCCGAGCCACTCGGCGTTCTCGTGGTAGAGGCCGAGAAGATTCTGGATGTCGCCGGCCTGGAACAGCTTGTAGCCTTCCATGACCCGCTGTTTGTTCTCTTGAATATTCATGACGTCCCTCCTGTTTGGCCGGCCGCCGCAGCGGCGCCACGCGCGACCGTCTGTTCAGACTAATACGGGGCGGGGCGAAGTCAAGCTACCGGCCTGCTATCGTCGATGCGCGTGCCGATGCGGCCGCCGGCGTTGCGCGGCACGTTGCCGTCCCTGCGAAAGCGGCGCCAGGAAGCAGCCGCGGCTTAGCGGGTGCCGAACACCTGGGTCCAGTAGGCGGACGGGCGCCTGCCTTCGCGGATCGCATAGGCCGCGCCCATTTCCGTGAAGCCGGGATTCATCAGGTTGGCGCAGTGGCCGGGACTGGAAAGCCAGCCTGCCACCGCTTCCTCCGCGCTGACCTGGCCCAGCGAGATGTTTTCGCCCACGCGGCGCCAGCTGTAGCCGGCGGCGCGTGCGCGGTCGCCGGAGTCGCGGCCATCCTTTCCCTTGTGGCTGAAGTAGCGGCGCTTGGCCATGTCCTCGCTGTGGGCCAGGGCGGCGCGGCCCAGTGCTTCGTTCCAGGCCAGCGGACCGGCCGGCGCCATGTGGACGCCGCCACAGTCCTGCGCTTGCGCCCGCGCCGCATTGGTGGCGGCCAGGATCTGCTGTCCCACTTCCGCCCAGGGCGGCAGCAACAGCGCCGGGTCCGGCGAGGGCTGGGCCAGCACCACGGTCCAGGTGTCGCCGCGCCGCGAGACACCGATCGCCGCGTACTGCGTGCCCAGCAGGGTGCTGCAATAGTGCTCGGACAGCGCCTCGAACGCGCTGCGCGCATCGGCCGGGCCGCTGACCTGCACCGCATCGGCCAGCTCCGCCTCATAGCCCAGCTGGTCGAGCGCCGCGATCAGGATGGAGCCCGGCCGCAGTTCGACGCGGGCCAGGGCCGGATGCGGCGTCAGCGGCGGCGCGGGCGGCAGCCGGCGGCCCTGGCAGACGCTGGGTGCAGCGCGGTAGCCATTGATCAGGGCCGCCAGGTCGTCGGCGGCCTGCGCGGGCAGGGCGGCAAGCAGCGCGCAGGCGGCAGCGGTTTTCAGCAGGAAGCTCATGGCGGCCACTATGCCCGGCCCGCGCCAAAAAAGCCACTGCGCCACGCGCATGGATTGACACTGTCCAGCAGGCGCGAACACAATGTCTTTTCCACAACCCTGCTGATAGGAGAGAGCCATGAAGCTCCGCAATGTCGCGCAGTACCTGGTTGTCGCCGGCGCCCTGGGCCTGGCCGTCACCGCCACCGTGGCGGACGACAAGAAGAAAGCTGCCGCGCCCGCCGATGAAAAAGCCGCGATGGAAGCGATGGAGAAAGCCGCCGCTCCGGGCGAGGGCCACAAGAAGCTGGAACCGCTGGCCGGCAAGTTCACCGTGAAGTCGAAGATGTGGATGGACCCGTCCAAGCCGCCCGAGGAAAGCACCGGCTCGACCGAGCGCAAATGGATCATGGGCAACCGCTACCTGCAGGAAGAGTACAAGGGCACGATGATGGGCCAGGCCTTTACCGGCATGGGCATTCAGGGTTACGACAATGTGATGAAGCGCTACTTCGGCAGCTGGATCGATTCCGGCAGCACCAGCATGTCGATGTCGACCGGTACCCTGGCCGGCAATACCATCAAGTACAAGGGCAAGATGAGCGACCCGATGGCGGGCAAGGAAGTGCCTTACACGATGAGTCTGAAGATCGCGGACAACGACCACCATTCGCTGGAAATGTGGGGCCCCGGACCGGACGGCAAGAACGTGAAGTGGATGGAACTTCAGTACACGCGCGCCAAATAAACGTAGAATCGGCTGCATCCACCACGGCTCCTGGAGATGCATCATGGGACCACGCAAGCTCGAGGCAGCGTCCTGGCAGGCTTACTTTGAAGGCCTGTCCAGGAACCTCCACGGCCAGTCGGCCGAAATTGAAATTGCCGCACTGGCGCTGGGTAACCAGGTCCAGGCGGACTGGCTACCCCTGATGGGCATCAGCTACGACCCTGCCGGCCGGGTGCTGGCTGTGTTGCTGGAGGGGCTCGACCACCTGATTCACCATCCGCGCGAGATCCATGTCGACGAAGGGCCGGCAGGTTTGCACAGCCTGCTTGTCATCGACGGCGAAGGGACAAGGCAAATCATCAAGCTGCGCGAACCCCTGATGCTGCCGGCGCCGAATACTGCTGCGTCGTAGCCACAAAGCCCGGCAGGACCTTGCAGATTGCAGGGCGAATGCTAATTTGTAAAATTCATCCACCTGCCCTGAAAGGATCTGCCATGCTTACCCGGCTGCGTGTTCCGTTCGTGTTTGGCTTGATTGCATTGAGCTTGTCCGGCTGCGCCACCGTCAACCCGCCCGATATGCGGCCGGTCGCGGTGAATGGCGCGCCGAAAGCCATCGGCCCGTATTCTCAGGCCGTGGTCGCCAACGGCTTCCTGTACACGGCCGGCATGCTGGCGCGTGATCCCGAGACCAACAAGCCCGTGGAGGGCGATATCACGGTGCAGACCAACCGCATCATCGACAACCTGGAAGCGGTCCTGGCCGGCGCAGGCTGCTCGCTGAAGGATGTGGTGAAGGTGACCGTCTACATGACGGACCTGAATGACTTCCCCAAGATGAATGAGGTCTACGCGGCCCGCTTCGGGGACAACAAGCCCGCGCGTTCCACCATCCAGGCAGCCAAGCTGCCCGGTGGTGCGAACATGGAAGTGGATATGGTGGCGCGCCTGCCTTAGCGCCAGCCTTAGCTCTGGACCGGGCGCGCCACCTGAGGGTTGATTACTTGCGCTTGGCCGCGGTCTGGTCGCGCACGGTACGGAACTCGGAATCCTGCGACCAGTTCGGCCAGGCTTTCGAGTCCGCCAGGTCGCGGCCCAGGCTGTACAGCACTTCCAGGTCGCGCGCCATGCCGGTGAACGGCCACTGCGCGCTCCATTCGTCGGACGGCTGGTGGTAGTTGTTGGTCGTGTAGGCTTCCTTCGCTGCACGGCCCGCCGCTTCGCCGCCTTCCAGCCAGTCCTCGCCGGACTCGAAGGAAATCGCCGGCACGCCGCGCTTGGCCATCGGGAAGTGGTCGGAGCGGAAGAAGTGGCCGGCTTCCGGCTGCGGATCAGGCACGTAGCTCATATTCCACTGCTTGGCCTTGGCCACCAGCATGTCCAGCATGTCCTGTTTGGCGTCGCCGGAGCTGCTGAAGTTGCGCGCCGGGCCATACGGGCTGAGCGCGTCCATATTGATCATGCCGACGGTGGTCGCCAGCGGATAGAGCGGGTTGGACGCGTAGTATTCGGTGCCCAGCAAACCTTTCTCTTCGGCCGTGACGGCCAGGAAGACCACGCTGCGCTTTGGCGCAGGCGCCTTGCCGTAGGCGCGCGCCAGTTCCAGCAGGGAGGCGATGCCGGTGGCGTTATCCACGGCGCCGTTGTAGATCTTGTCGCCCTTGGCGTCCGGCAGGCCCACGCCGAGGTGGTCCCAGTGGCCGCTGTAGATCACGGTTTCGTTCGGGCGCTCGGTGCCGGTCTTGATGCCGACCACGTTCTTCGATTTGATCACTTGCGCGTCAACCGCATAGTGGGCGGACAGGGTCACGCCCTTCAGCAGCTGCGGCTTGAACTCGCGCGTCTGCGCCAGCTTCTTGGAAGCTTCGAAGTCCATGCCGGCGCGCTTGAACAGGTCCACCACCACATCGCGCTGGATCCAGGCTTCCATCGGCGCGTGCGCCTTGGCCGGCTCCTTGCGCACGATGTCGTACATCACGTTGGTGTTCGAATTTTTCACCGTCGGCCAGCCATAGGAGGCGGGCGCGGTTTCGTGCACGATGATTGTGCCCAGCGCGCCGCGGCGGGCCATCTCTTCGTATTTGTAGGTCCAGCGGCCGTAATAGGTCATGGCCTTGCCGCCGAAGTCGCCCTGGCCCGTTTCGAAGTCAGGGTCGTTGATCAGCACTACGGCCAGCTTGCCCTTCAGGTCCTGGCCCTTGAAATCGTCCCACTTGCGCTCGGGCGCCGTTACGCCGTAGCCGACGAAGACCAGCGGAGCCTTGTCGAAGTCCACGCGCTGCTTGCCGTTCATGGCGGCGCGCACGGCTATCTGTTCGCCTTGGGTGAAGCTCTCGTCCTGCTTGCCGTCGTTGACGGTCAGGGTGACCGGGCCCTTGATCTCGAAGCGGCCCAGCGGCACTTCCTGCGTCCAGCTGCGCTTGCCCTTCACCAGGTCGCCGCCCGGCTGCAGGCCTGCGGCCTTGAAGCCGTCGATGATGTAGTTGACCGTCTTCGTTTCACCGGCGGTGTTCGGGCCGCGGCCTTCGAATTCATCCGAGGCCAGGACTTTCACGTCCTGCGACAGGTGTTGCGGGTCGAATTTAGGGGCATTCTGCGCCTGGGCCGAGATAGCGGACAGGATCAGGGTAGCCAGCAGTGCTTTTTTCACTGTGTTCTCCGTGGGTTCTTTTGGAGGCAACAGCGTATCAGGTTCAGCGCATGGCGGCTACGTCCAGAACGGCCTGGGCGAAGTCGCGCGGCGCTTCCTGCGGCAGGTTGTGACCAATGCCGCCGCTGGACGTGCGGTGCTCGTACTTGCCGGTGAACTTGTTGGCGTAGGCGCTTGGATTTGGGTGCGGTGCACCATTCGCATCGCCCTCCATCGTGATGGTCGGCACCGTGATTGCCGGGAACTGCGCCAGTTTCTGCTCCAGCTCATCGTACTTCGACTCGCCCTGCGCCGCGCCGAGGCGCCAGCGGTAGTTGTGGATGACGACGTCCACATGGTCCGGATTGTCGAAGGACTGGGCGCTGCGCAGGTAGGTCGCTTCGTCGAAAGCCCACTTCGGCGAGGCCAGCTTCCAGATCAGGCGGTTGAAGTCCTTGCGGTTGGCTTCATAGCCCGCCCGGCCACGCTCGGTGGCGAAGTAGAACTGGTACCACCATTCCAGCTCCGCCTGCGGCGGCAGGGGCTTCTTGTTGGCCGCCTGGCTGCCGATCAGGTAGCCGCTGACCGAGACCAGCCCCTTCACGCGCTCGGGATGCAGGGCGGCCACGATGCAGGCCGTGCGCGCACCCCAGTCGAAGGCGCCGAAGACGGCGCTGGGGATCTTCAGCGCATCCATCATCTGCACGATGTCGACCGCAAGCGCCGATTGCTGGCCGTTGCGGAAGGTGTCCCGGGACAGGAAACGGGTCGCGCCATAACCGCGCAGATAGGGCACGATGACGCGGTAGCCGGCGGCGGCCAGCAGCGGCGCCACGTCTTCGAAGGCGTGGATGTCATAGGGCCAGCCATGCAGCAGGATTACCGGCTGGCCGCTGGCCGGGCCGAGTTCCGCGTAGGCGATGTCCAGCTCTGCCGT
>DASWYX010000659.1:0-1518 GCA_036404755.1 Pseudoduganella sp. | reverse complement strand
GAGTGGCCGAGCGACAGCACCTTGGGCGTGAGCCAGAACTGGCGCCCGTCCGTGTCGGCCATGCCTACGTGGACCAGCGTGAGAAGGTAACGCCGTGCAGCGCTGCGCGTCAGCCCGACCTTCTCCGACAATTCACTGGCGCTGAGGCGCACCGATTCGTCGCTGAAGGCGCGAATCACTTCCAGCCCCTTTACCAGCCCCTCGATCAGGTCGCGCTTGGCGACTTCCACGTCCTGCAAAGCTTGCGGTCGCATAATTTTCACCGTTTTGCGCGATTATCGCGCATCGCGAGCGATTATCGCATTAATCGCGGTTTTCGGGCCTGTTTTTCAGGGCTGCCCTTTTCTACACTCGTCAGCAATAAGCCATCAAACGAGGAGACCATGAGGGCACAAGAACACCATCCGGAGCCGAATAATCCACTCGGCATCGACGGGATCGAATTCATCGAATACGCGAGCGCGGAGCCGCTGGCCTTCGGCGCGCTGCTGGAACAGGCAGGCTTTGTCGCCACCGCCCGCCACCGCTCGCGCGAAGTGACGTTGTACCGCCAGGGCAGCATGAACGTGATCGTCAACGCCGACCCGCGCGCCCTGCAGCAGTCGGGTACCGAGCCGCGTTCCACCGTCGTCAGCGCCATCGCCCTGCGCGTGCGCGACGCCGATGCCGCCTACCGCCTCGCGGTTGATCACGGCGCCTGGGCCATCCAGACCCGCGCCGGCGTGATGGAGCTGAACATCCCGGGCGTGCATGGCCCGGGCGACTCCATCCTGTATTTCGTCGACCGCTTCGACGATTTTTCCATTTACGACGTCGACTTCAAGCCGATCGCGCACGCGCCGTCCAACGCGCCCGCCCTGGCCGATATGCACTTCTTCGGCGTCGTGCAAGCCATCGGCGCCGGCCGCGCGCCCGAATGGATCGACTTCTACCAGCAGCTGATGGATTTCCATCCGCTGCCGGAAGGCCGCTACTTCGGCGTGGTGCCCAAGGGGACGCTGCTGGAGAGCCCCTGCCACAGCTTCTACCTGCAACTGGTCGAGCCGCCGGAAGGCGCCGCCGGCCTGCAATGGGGCGAGCAGCTGATCCGCGTTGCCTTCGGCGCCCCGGACGTGCCGGCCGCCGTGCGCGCGCTCAAGCAGCGCGGCATCGTCTTCATCGACCGCGAACCTGCGCAAGCCAGCGAAAAAGGGGCATTGACCCAATTGTACAAAGGCGGCGTCAGCTTCGAGCTGGTGGCCAGCCACCTGAAGGAGCAGCAGCAATGATCGAGATTTCCGGAACCACGCGCATCTTCCCTGTGATCGGCTGGCCGGTCGAGCAGGTGAAGGCGCCCGCGCTGTTCAACGCCTACTTCCAGCGCCACGGCATCGACGCGCGCGTGGTGCCGCTCAAGGTGAAGCCCGAAGCGTATGTGGACGCGGTGCGCATGCTGATGTCCTTCGAGAACGTGGGCGGCATTTTCGTCTCGATCCCGCACAAGCCGGCCAGCGTGGGCGCGGTGCAGCAGGCAACCCG
>DASWYX010000658.1:0-3129 GCA_036404755.1 Pseudoduganella sp. | reverse complement strand
CCGGCTGCGGCAAGTCCACCCTGCTGCACAGCATCGCCGGCCTGATCGAGACCAGCGGCGGCGCCGTCGAAATTGGCGGCAAGGATATGTCGCGCACCGATCCCAGTGAACGGGGCATCGGCATGGTATTCCAGTCCTATGCGCTGTACCCGACGATGACGGTGGAGAAGAATATGTCCTTCGGGCTGCGCATTGTAGGCGTGCCGAAGGAGCAGATCAGGCAGCGCATCGAACGGGTGGCAGAGATGCTGCAATTGAAGGAGCTGCTGGGCCGCAAGCCTGCGCAGCTCTCCGGCGGGCAGCGGCAGCGCGTGGCAATTGGCCGCGCCCTGGCGCGCGATGCCAGCGTATACCTCTTCGACGAGCCGCTGTCCAACCTCGATGCCAAGCTGCGCACGGAACTGCGGCGCGAACTGAAGCTGCTGCACCAGAACCTTGGTTCGACCATGATCTACGTGACCCACGACCAGGTGGAAGCGATGACGCTGGCGACGCGCATCGTGGTCATGCGCGGCGGCGAAATCCAGCAGATCGGCACACCGGCCGAAGTGTACGAACGGCCGGCGAACCTGTTTGTGGCGGGCTTTCTCGGTGCGCCGTCGATGAATTTCGTTCACGGCGAACTGGATGGGCATGGCCGCTTCCGTGCCGGCAAGCTGTCACTGGGCGTTGCGGTCCCGGGGCAGGGCAAGGCGGTGCTGGGAGTGCGGCCGGAGCATATCGCCATCGTTGAAGGCGGCCCGCTGACGGCGACCGTTACGCTGGCGGAGCCGATGGGCAGCCACCAGGTGGTCTGGCTGGACTGCGGCGGACACCAGTTCTCCTGCATCGTGCAGGACACGCGCAGCTTCGCAGCCGGCGAGCCGGTCAGCTTCGGCATCGATGCACGGCGCGCCTGCCTGTTCGATCCGGACAGCGGCAAAGCTTTATCGGAAGGCACGCTTCAAGTATCCTCTCGACTTAGTCTTGTAGACGTGAACTGACAAAAGGATCAACGTGGCCACTATCAAAGACGTTGCCCGCCTCGCGGGCGTTGGATTGGGAACCGCCTCCCGCGTAGTCAGCGGCAAGGGATCGGTGTCGCCCGCCACGCTCGAAAAGGTCAGGAAGGCGATCGACGAACTGGGCTTCCGTCCCTCGCATGCCGCGCGTTCGCTGTTGTCCGGCACCAGCCGCATGATCGGCGTCTACATCCCCGTATTGAGCGGCACCTTCTACACGCCCATCCTGCAGATCATCGACACCGAGCTGCGCGCGGCCGGCCTGCATATGGTGGTGGCCTTCGGCGTGGGCCTGGGCGACGAGCGCCGCCAGGCGAAAGAGGGCATCGAATTCCTGATCGAGCGCGGCTGCGATGGCCTGATCATCATGACGGGCGCGCTGCTGGATGAAGACATTGCCGCGCTGGGTGCGCACCAGAGCCGCCTCGTCGCGCTGAACCATCCATTCACGGACATACCCGAACAATGCTTTACCGTGGACCACACGCTGGGCGGCCGTCTTGCCGCGCGCGCGCTGCTGGACCACAAGCACCGCGAAATCGCCGTCGTGGCAGGCCCTTCGCGCCTGGCCGACAGCGTGGCCCGTATCAATGGCTTCATGGACGAACTGCAGGAAAACGGCATCGACACCAGCAAGCTGTGGGTAGCCGAGAGCGACTTTTCGCCAGCGGGCGGCTGGGCTGCGGCGAAGGAGCTGGTTGAATCAGGCCACCGCTGCACCGCGCTGTTCTGCGCCAACGATGAAATGGCGGTGGGCGCCTTGTCCTACTTCCAGGAGGCGGGCATCCGCGTGCCGCATGACCTTTCCGTGATCGGCTACGACGATACGCCCAGCGCCGAATTCTCCGCGCCGCGCCTGACTTCCGTGCACATGCCGTGGCGCGAGATGACGATGAACGGCCTGAGTGCACTGCTGAACAAATGCTATGACCTGGGGCGGCCCGTGACCCGCAGCTTCCCCGTAACCGTCACCTTGCGTGCATCGCTGGCCAAGGCCGGCGCCATGGCGAAACGCAAGGTGGCGCCATGAACTGAGCGGCTTCCCACAAGGCAGGCCGCCTTTTTTTGCACTAGATTTGGAAACCTTTCCACGCTTTTTCGACAATTTGGCTGAACCGAGAGAATATGACGACACAACACCGCACTGAACCCCAGGCGCCTGCGCGCAGCGAGTTCGCCTCCGATTTCCTGTGGGGCTGCGCCACATCCTCTTACCAGATCGAAGGCGCCGGCTCGCTTGACGGTCGCGTTGAATCGATCTGGGACAGGTTCGCCGCCACGCCGGGCAAGGTGCGCGACGGGTCAAACGGTTCGGTCGCCTGCGACCATTACCACCGCTGGCCGCAGGACTTCGACATCGCCCGTGACATGGGCCTGAATGCCTATCGCTTCTCGATCGCCTGGCCGCGCATCTTTTCCGAAGCGGGCCGCAAGCCGAATGAAAAAGGGCTGGACTTCTATTCGCGCCTGATCGATGGCATGCTGGAACGGGGCCTGCAGCCCTGGGCCACGCTGTACCACTGGGACCTGCCGCAGTTCCTGCAGGACCGCGGCGGCTGGGAGTCGCGCGAGACCGTGGACCGTTTCCTCGAATTCGCCGACGTGATGACGCGCCGCCTCGGCGACCGCGTGCAGCACTGGATCACGCACAATGAACCGTGGTGCACGGCCATCCTCGGTAATTTCGAGGGTGTGCATGCGCCGGGCAAGCAGGACCTGCGCGCAGCCCTGCAGGTTTGCCACCACGTGCTGCTCTCGCATGGCAAGGCCGTGCCGCTGATCCGCGGGAATGTGGCCGATGCGCGCGTCGGCATCGCATTGAGCCTGCACCCCGTGCGTCCGGCCAGCGGCAGCGCGGAAGACTGGGCCGCCACGGAGCGCCACGACGGCCTGCGCGACCGCTGGTTCCTCGATCCGCTGTTTGGCAAAGGCTATCCGGCCGCCACGCTGGACCGGCTGCATGCGGCGGCGCCCGAGGTGCACGCCGGCGATATGGAGGCCATCGCGGTGAAGACGGACTTCATGGGCCTGAATTACTACTTCCCCGAAACCATTGCCAACGCACCGGGCCACAAGCCGCTGGATGCGCGCGTGCTGGCGCCGAACGGCGTCCAGACCACGGCCATGG
>DASWYX010000657.1:0-6173 GCA_036404755.1 Pseudoduganella sp. | reverse complement strand
GGTGCGCATGCCCGGCGCTGCCGGCGCCAGCGCGGGCGCCAGGGTGCGTGCGGGACCCGGCTGCGTCGCCGTATGCTCGGCCAGCTCAATGCCGAGCAGCAGCGCAAACTCCGCAATCGTCTGCGGACGCTCTTCCGGCCGCACGGACATGCCGCGGTCGATGGCCGCCAGGAACTGCGCGCTGTAGCCGGCGCGCGGCTCGGAGGACAGCGGCACGATCGGGTCCTTCAGCATGCGCGCCACGGCGGCAGGAGGCGCCTTCTGCGCAATGGCCGAATACACGACGGCGGACAGCGAATAGATATCCGTCCACGCCCCCTGCCGCATGCTCTCGTCGTCCGCATACTGCTCCACCGGCGCATAGCCCGGCTTGAGGATCACGGTCAGCGACTGCGACATGCCGGTGACGATCTGGCGCGCCGCGCCGAAGTCGAGCAGCACGGCGTCGCCGCCCGGCTGGATCATGATGTTCTCGGGCGAGATATCGCGGTGCAGGATATTGGTCTTGTACAGCGCATCGAGCGCTTCCAGGATCGACTTCAGGATGCGCCGCAGCCAGGCTTCATCGACTATGCCAGGCTCGTTGCGCACCAGCGTCTTGAAGGTCTGGCCCTCGTAATAGCGCATCGCCATGTAGGCCGTGCTGTTCTGCTCCCAGAAGCGGTACACCTTCACCAGCGCCGGATGGTCGAACTGCGCCAGCAGCCGCGCCTCGTTGATGAAGCTGCGCAGGCCCGCCTCGAACGCCTCGCCATTGCGCTTGGAGCGCACGGACACGCTATGGTCATCGCCGCGCGCCGCCAGCGAAGCGGGCATGTATTCCTTTACCGCCACCGTGCGCTGCAGCGAGTGGTCGAAGGCGAGATAGACGATGCCGAAGCCGCCCTCCCCGATCACGCTCTGGATCTCGAACTCGGCCAGGCGCGTGCCGATCGCCAGGCAATTCTGCGAGGCGCTCATGGCGCCCCCACGATCACGGCCTGCGCCGTGTAATTGTCGCGCGTGTCGGACGACCCCGCGCTGGCCTGGTCCGCCGCCGCGCACAGCGCATCGAGCCAGGCCTGCGCGCCGCCGGCTTGCGCGGCAGTGGCGAGGCAGGCTTCCATCACATCCTCGGTCACCCACTCCCACAGGCCATCACTGCAGATCAGGATGGCGTCGCCGGGCAGCAGCGCCAGCGGCGGCTGAATGGAGGGCGGCACATCGCTTTCCGCGCCGATCGCCGCATACAGCACATTGCGTCGCTTGTGCGTGCGCGGATCGGCGCCCAGCGCCAGGCCGCCGTCGATCAGTTGCTGCACCAGGCTGTGGTCGCGCGTGGCGTGCAGCACGCGGCCGTTGCGGAACAGGTAGATGCGCGTGTCGCCCAGGTGGGCCCAGGCAGCTTCACCGTTGGCGCGGTCCAGCAGCACCGTGGCGACGGTGGCGCTCATTGCCGCCAGTTGGGGACGGCCGATCTTCTGCTGCTGCACGTCCAGCGTGGCGCGGGCGATCAGCGCGCGCAGCAGGGCCTGCGAGCAGCCAGGCGAACCCTCGAAGGCGCCGATCACGGCTTGCACCGCGAGGGCGGAAGCGATCTCGCCGCCCTCATGGCCACCGGCGCCATCGGCTACGACCAGGCAGACCAAGGCGCCATTGTCGCTGCGCGCGCAGGCGTCCTGGTTGGAAGAACGCCCGCCGATGCGGGACATTTCAGCGATATCGAGCGCGACGCCGCGCGCGGAAACGATCGGATCAGCCATCGTATGCCTCGTCCATCATGCGCTCCAGGTGGCGCTCGTAAGCCTGCAGGAAAGCCGTGCCCAGCACGGCGTGAAAATCGTCCGCCACCTCTTGCGACAGCTGCGCGTGCGTAGCGCTGTAGCGCTCGAACTGCTGCGCCTTGCCGCTCCATGGCAGGGCCGCGCTCAGGCCACGCGGCGCGGGCATCGTATCCGGATCGAGGCGGCGCAGCGTTTCGCCGACGGCGCCCTGCATGCCGGCCAGCACGCAATCCTGGTGCGCCTTCAGGTCGGCATAGGCATCGTCCAGCGCTTCGTGCGGCCCCATGAAGCCGGGCATCTTCTTGCGCAGCATCTGCGCCAGCACGGTCTGGCTGTCGGGCAGGAACTTGAGGGGATTGTTATTGCGCACGACGACCATCGTCGCATCGGCATGAATATCGCGCTTCAGGTGGGCGCGCGCGCCCAGCAGGTCGAAGGTGCCGCCGATGGAGCGGGCCAGCAGTCCGCCCAGCAGCTCCATGAATTCCGGCGTCAGCGGCTGGTTCAGGGAAGCGGCGGGCAGGCCGGCGCCCTTCAGGAAGGCGGCCATCAGGCCGTCGGTATTGTCAGTATGCTCACTCATGCGTGCACCCATCGATAGGATGGTTTCTACGCAGCAAGTTTCATGCCTGGAAAATTAATGTTCTCCGGCTGTCAGGAACAGCACGATGGCGACGCCGAGGGCAATCAGCAGGACTTGCGGCACAGTCTCGCGCCAGGTCGCGCGGCGTTGCATTTGTGGCATTAGATCGCTGACCGCGATATAGATGAAGCCGGACGAGGCGAACACCAGCACATAGGGAATCAGGTTGCTGGCCCGGTCCAGGGTGAAATAGCCCAGCAGGCCGCCGGCCACCGAGAGCAGGCTGCACAGCAGGTTGTAGACATAGGCGCGGGTACGCGAGAAGCCGGCGTTCAGCAGCACGATGAAGTCGCCGATCTCCTGCGGGATTTCGTGGGCGATGATGGCCACGCCGGTCACGATGCCCAGCTGCGGATTGGCAAGGAAGGCGGCCGCGATCAGGATGCCGTCGGTGAAATTGTGCATGCCGTCGCCGACCAGGATCATCCAGCCGGCTTTACCCGCCTCCCGCTTGTCATGGCCGTGGGCGTGGTGGTGGCCGTCGTGCTCGTGGTGGTGGGAGTGGCGCAGGATGGCCAGCTTTTCCAGCATGAAGAAGGCCAGCAGCCCGCCCAGCAGCGTCGCGAACAGCGTGCGCGGGTCGGCGCCGGACTCGAAGGCTTCCGGCAGCGCGTGCAGCAGCGAGGTGGACAGCATGATCCCGACCGAGAGGCTGACCATGCGCTCGACCACCTTGGACAGCAAGGCGAACGAAAACACCGCCGCTGCCGATATGCTGGCAACGCCGGCAATCGTGGTGGCCAGCAGGATGGAGATGAGAACGGGATCGATTTTGCTTACCTCGGCCGCGAAAATCCGCGGAAACCGGACATTTTACCGTCCGGCACGGATTTTTGCCGAAAGTATTACGCTCAGGCTACGCCGTAGGACTTGAACCAGGCCAGCGCGCGGTTCCAGCCATCCTTGGCATCCGCCTCGTTATAGCTGGGACGGTAGTCGGCGTGGAAGGCGTGGCCGGAATTGGGGAAGATGACAAAGGTGGACTGGCTCTTGCCCTGGACCAGCGCGGCTTTCATCTTGTCGACCGATTCCAGCGGGATGCCCTGGTCCTTGGCGCCGTACAGGCCGAGCACGGGCGTTTTCAGCGTCGGCGCGATATCGATCGGGTGGCGCGGCGTGATGCTGTTGGCCTCGCCCACCAGGCGGCCATACCAGGCCACGCCGGCCTTCACCTGCGGATTGTGGGCGGCGTACAGCCAGGTGATGCGGCCGCCCCAGCAGAAGCCCGTGATGCCCAGCTTGTCCACATTGCCGCCATTGGCCTTGGCCCAGGCGACGGTGGCGTCCAGGTCGGCCATCACTTCCGCATCCGGCGTTTTCGAGACGATGTTCTTGATCAGGTCGTTGATGTTCTGCTCTTTGGTGGCGTCGCCGTGGCGCACGAACAGGTCCGGCGCCAGCGCCAGGTAGCCCTGCCGGGCGAAGCGCCGCGCCACGTCGGCAATGTGCTCGTGCACGCCGAAGATTTCGGAGACGACCAGGATCACCGGCAGATTGGTCTTGCCTTCGGGCTGCGCACGGTAGACGGGCACGATCTGGCCGTTGACGGTGATCTGGATGGTGCTGGCCGTGAGGTCGGTGGTGTCGGTCTTGATGGTCTCGGCACTCACCGGCAGCACGGCGGCGGCGAAGCCCGTGCCCAGCGCGGCTTTCAGGAAGTCTCGGCGGTCGATGCCGGGTACCAGCGGGTCTTTCATGGGAGGACTCCTAAAAGGTTAGCAAGCTGACCATTTTAGCAGTCTGTCCAGAATGTGCCATAAATTGTCGGTTGTGTGACGAATTTTGTCAGCGGGGGATGACAATTTTCGGCCAAAACCCAACTTCGGGTCAGACCCAAGGGTCTGACCCTGACACGCGGCGGCCCCGGGCCGGGGTCTGCCCCTTGGGTCTGACCCGGGGTTAGGTTTTAGTGCGCCTCCTCCCAGTTGCGCCCCACGCCGACTTCGGCCACCAGCGGCACGCGCAGCGTAGCCACGCCGGCCATCAGCTGCGGCAGCTTCTCGCGCACCAGCGCCAGCTCATCGTCCGGCACCTCGAGCACCAGTTCATCGTGGACCTGCATGATCATCTTGCTCTTCAGACCGGACGATTCCAGCCAATCCTGCACCGCGATCATGGCCAGCTTGATCAGATCCGCAGCCGTGCCCTGCATCGGCGCATTGATCGCCGCCCGCTCGGCGGCCTGGCGGCGCGGGCCGTTCGGCGAATTGATCTCGGGCAGCCACAGGCGGCGGCCGAACACGGTCTGCACATAACCTTGCGCCTTCGCTTCGGCGCGCGTTTCGTCCATATAGCGCTTCACGCCGGCGAAGCGGGCGAAGTAGCGGTCGATATAGCTTTGCGCGGAAGTGCGGTCGACGCCCAGGTTGGCGGCCAGGCCGAAGGCGCTCATGCCGTAGATCAGGCCGAAGTTGATCACCTTCGCATAACGGCGCTGCTCGGACTGCACCTCCGCCGGCGGCACGCCGAAGATTTCGGCGGCGGTGGCGCGGTGGATGTCCTCCCCCTCGGCAAAGGCGCGCAGCATGTTCTCGTCGCCCGAGATGTGGGCCATGATGCGCAATTCGATCTGCGAATAGTCGGCCGACACGATGTGCGCGCCCGGCGGCGCGATGAAGGCTTCGCGGATGCGGCGTCCCTCGGCGGTGCGCACTGGGATGTTCTGCAGGTTCGGATCGTTGGACGCCAGGCGGCCCGTGATCGCCACCGCCTGCGCGTAATTGGTGTGCACGCGGCCGGTGAGCGCATTGATCATCTTCGGCAGCTTGTCCGTGTAGGTCGACTTCAGCTTGGCCATGCCGCGGTATTCCAGCAGCACTTTGGGCAGCGGGTAATCCTCGGCCAGCTTTTGCAGCACTTCCTCGTCGGTGGACGGCGCGCCGCTCGGCGTCTTCTTGATGACGGGCAGTTTCAGCTTGGTGAAGAAGATTTCGCCGATCTGCTTGGGCGAGCCCAGGTTGAACTTGCCTTCGGCCAGCTCGTACGCCTTCTCTTCCAGCTCCAGGATGCGCTGCGCCAGTTCGCTCGACTGCGTGGCCAGCAGGCCGGCATCGATCAGCACGCCGTTGCGCTCGATCTTTTGCAGCACGACGGCGGTCGGCAGCTCGATCGTGTTGTAGACGGTGGTCAAGCCTTCATGCGCGCTGACGTGGCCGTGCATGGCCAGGTGCAGGCGCAGGGTGATGTCCGCATCCTCGGCCGCGTATTCGGTGGCGCGCTGCACATCGACCTGGTCGAAGCAGATCTGGCTGGCGCCCTTGCCGCACACGTCCTCGTAGGCGATGGTCTTGTGGTTCAGGTGGCGCATCGCCAGGCTGTCCATATCGTGCGAGCGGTGCGATTCGAACACATACGATTGCAGCAGCGTGTCGTGCACGATGCCGCGCAGGGCCACGCCGTGGTTGGCGAAAA
Source organism: Pseudoduganella sp. (assembly GCA_036404755.1). Taxonomy (GTDB): domain Bacteria; phylum Pseudomonadota; class Gammaproteobacteria; order Burkholderiales; family Burkholderiaceae_D; genus Rugamonas. Next base: position 356 of record DASWYX010000657.1, on the reverse strand, counting down.
CGTGGGCGTCGTACTTCAGGTTCTGGCCCAGCTTCGGTTTGCCGGCGTCTTCCAGCCAGGGCTTGAGCTTTGCCAGCACATGGTCGCGCTGCAGCTGTTCCGGCGCGCCCGGGTAGCGGTGCGCCAGCGGGATGTAGCAGGCGATGCCCGGCTCGGTGGCCAGTGAAATGCCGACCATCTCGGCCAGCATCGGCTCCAGCGACGTGGTCTCGGTATCGATGGCGGTCAGTTCCGCCTTGCCGATGCGCTCGATCCAGGCGTCCAGCTGGGCGTCGGTCAGCACGGTTTCGTAGCTGACGGTGGCCGGCGGCGCGGCAAACAGGTCCTGCGTGGCGCCCGGCGCGGCCGGCGCAGGT
>DASWYX010000656.1:0-4604 GCA_036404755.1 Pseudoduganella sp. | reverse complement strand
GGGCCTGATGGTCGGCAGCTTCCTGAACGTGGTGATCTACCGCCTGCCCAAGATGATGCAGCGTGAAATGGACAATTACATTGCGGACGAAGCCGGCAAGCCCCTGCCGCATACCGACCGCTACAACCTGGTCGTGCCGCGCTCGGCCTGTCCGCACTGCGGCCATCAGATCACGGCGATGGAAAACATTCCCGTCATCAGCTGGCTGATCCTGCGCGGCCGCTGCAGCCACTGCAAATCGCCCGTATCGGCGCGCTATCCGGTCATCGAAGCCTTTACCGCGCTGCTGTCCGCGGTCTTCGTGTGGAAGTTCGGTTCCGGTTATGCGGGCATGGCGGCCGTGGTCTTCGGCTGGCTGCTGATCGCCATGACCTTCATCGATGCCGACACCAAGCTGCTGCCGGACGACCTGACCTATCCCCTGCTCTGGCTCGGCCTGCTAATGAACATCAACGCCACCTTCGTGCCGCTGCAGGACGCCGTGATCGGCGCCGCCGCCGGCTATATGGTGCTGTGGACCATCTACTGGGCCTACAAGCTGCCCACCGGCCGCGAAGGCATGGGCTACGGCGACTTCAAGCTGCTGGCGGCGCTGGGCGCCTGGATGGGATGGCAGATGCTGCCGGCCATCATCCTGCTGTCCTCCGTGGTCGGCGCCGTGGTCGGCATCACGATCATGATCGTGCAGCGCACCGGCCGCCATACCCAGATTCCTTTCGGCCCTTACCTGGCCGGCGCCGGCGTGCTGGCCATGCTGTTCGGCGAGCAAATCAGCGCCGTGCTGCGCGGCGTGACCGGCGGCTGATATGTCCGGGCGCTTCACCGTCGGCCTGACGGGCGGCATCGGCAGCGGCAAGAGCGTTGTCGCCCGCCTGTTCGCCGAACGGGGCGTGTCAATCATCGACACCGACCAGATCGCGCGCGGCCTGACCGTTCCCGGCGGCGCCGCCATGCCGGACATCATTGCCGAATTCGGCCCCGATATGGCCGATGCACACGGCGCGATGGACCGCGCCAGAATGCGCGAACTTGTGTTCCGCGAGCCGGACGCCAAGCGCCGCCTGGAAGCCATCCTCCATCCCCGCATCCGCGACGCGGTAGCCGCCGCGGCCGCCATCGCCACCGGTCCCTACACCATCTTCGACGTGCCGCTGCTGGTGGAATCGGGCACATGGAAAGACCGGGTGGACCGCGTCCTGGTGGTGGACTGCCCCGAAGAAGTGCAGGTGGCGCGCGTGATGGCGCGCAATGGCCTGCCCGAAGACCAGGTGCGCGCCATCATGGCGGCCCAGGTGCCGCGCGCGACCCGGCTCGCCGCGGCGGACGATATCGTCAATAACGGCGGCCAACTGGAGGATCTGCCGCCCCAGATCGAGCGTTTGCACCAGCTTTATCTGGATTTTTCAAAAAGAAAGATAACAATACGTTAGCAACGTTTGTATTTTTGCTTCGCATGGTTCAGAATCACAGGATTCTTACAGGTTTATAAAGGGATGGCACTTTGATCGTCTACGAGTATCCTTTCAACGAGCGCATACGCACGCTGTTGCGCCTTGAGGACCTGTACGAGAAATTCAAATTCTTTGTGCATCAGGAACACCCGATGCAACACCATGTCGCTCTCGCGACGATCTTCGACATGCTGGAAGTGGCCGGCCGCGCCGACCTGAAATCCGACCTGCTGCAGGAGCTGGAGCGCCAGCGCCAAAGCCTGCTGAGCTACCGCTCCAATCCCAATGTCCAGGCTGAAATGCTGGACGCCATCCTGAATGAGCTGGATGCAGTGTCCAGCGCCCTCGTCGCCGCCCAGGGGAAGACCGGGCAAAACGTGCGCGACAATGAATGGCTGATGAGCATCCGCGGCCGCACCATCATCCCCGGTGGCGCCTGCGAGTTCGACCTGCCCTCGTATTACGCCTGGCAGAAGCGCCCGGCCGAGCAGCGCTTCAACGATATCGTCGGCTGGTTCGCGCCGCTGGCGCCACTGTTCGATGCGCTGGCCCTGGTGCTGCGCCTGCTGCGCGATTCGGGCGGTCCGGTGAAGATGATCGCCAATGCCGGAAGTTACCAGCAGATGCTGCAGGGTAAGGTGTACCAGATGTTGCGCCTGAGCGTGGACGAGGCACTGGGCGCGATTCCCGAAATTTCGGCAAACAAGTATATGCTATGGGTTCGCTTCACCAGCCAGGGCGGCGACCTGAAACCAAAGCCCCTGGAAGAAGACGTACCTTTCGAGCTGACTCTCTGTAATTTCTAAGCCATGCCTACCGTAGTTGAATGCCCCACCTGCCACAAGAAGGTCGAGTGGACCGAAGCCAATAAATACCGCCCCTTCTGCTCCGAGCGCTGCAAACAGATCGATCTGGGCGCCTGGGCCGAGGAAAAGTACCGCGTGCCCGGTTCCGCCCCCGATCCCGAGGATGAGGCGAACCAGGGTCAGTGACCCGGTCCTCAGCCCGTACCACGGACCCGTGTGATCCAACCCGAAGCATCGCCGCGTCCAGCCCGAAGGGCTGTGGGGCGGATCATTGATCCGCCGAACGGTCGATCCACTGCAAAAGCGGAATCGTCGCCGGCAGCAGCGGTTCCACGCTGACCTTCCCCTGCCACGCAAAGGCCTGTCCCTCCAGGCTCTGCGGCTCGCCCGTCCACTCGCGGCTGATGAAGAAATGCAGCCGCACGTGGGCGTGTTCGTACACGTGCTCCACGCCGCACCATTCTTCGGCACTGAGCACGCTCACGCCCAGCTCCTCCATGAACTCGCGCTTGAGGGCCTCGAGGATCGTCTCGCCCGGGTCGACCTTGCCGCCCGGGAACTCCCAGTAACCCGCATAAGGCTTGCCCTCCGGCCGCTGTCCCAGCAGCACATCGCCATTGGGTTTCATCAGGATGCCGACGGCCACGTCGATTGGTCGTGCCACTTCCGCCATCAGTGCTTCCCTGCGTAATCGCGCGCGAACTGCCAGGCCACGCGGCCGGAGCGCGAGCCGCGCTGCAGGGCCCAGCGCAGGGCGTCGCCACGGGCATCGGCGATCTGTTCGGCCGTGCAGCCGAAGGATGCCAGCCAGTGCGCCACGATGCCCAGGTAATCGTCCTGCTTGAAGGGATAGAAAGACAGCCACAGCCCGAAGCGTTCGGACAGGGAAATCTTTTCCTCCACCGTTTCGCCCGGGTGCAGGTCGCCATCGTCGTCGTGGGTCGTGCCCGCGTTGTCGCTGAAGCGTTCGGGCAGCAGGTGGCGGCGGTTGGAGGTGGCGTAGATCAGCAGGTTGTCGGCGTGGCCGGCAACGGAGCCGTCCAGCGCCACCTTCAGCGCCTTGTAGCCGCCCTCGCCTTCCTCGAAGGACAGGTCATCGCAGAACACCACGAAGCGTTCGGGACGGCCAGCGACCAGGTCCACGATGTCGGGCAGGTCAGCCAGGTCGGCCTTGTCCACCTCGATCAGGCGCAGGCCATCGGCTGCGAACTGGTTCAGGCACGCCTTGATCAGCGAAGACTTGCCGGTGCCGCGCGCGCCCGTCAGCAGCACATTATTGGCCGGCTTGCCGGACACAAACTGCCGCGTATTCTGCTCGATCTGCGCCTTCTGGTTGCCAACGTGCTGCAGATCGTCCAGCGCAACCGCGGCCGGATGGCGCACCGGCTGCAGCCAGCCGCCTTCGGCCAGGCCCTTGCGCTTGCGCCAGCGGAAGGCGGTCGCGGCGGACCAGTCCGGCGCCGGCGGAGCCGGCGGCAGGATGGCTTCGACGCGCGCCAGCACTGCCTCGGCGCGCTTCAGGAATTGCTCGAGCTGGGTTGCCATCAGGAGCGGTAGTCGGCGTTGATGGACACGTAATCGTGCGACAGGTCACAGGTGTAGACGGTGGCCTTGGCCGCGCCGCGCGCCAGCTTCACGCGCACGGTGATTTCACTCTGCTTCATCACGCGCTGGCCATCCTCTTCCTTGTAGTCAGGGTTGCGGCCGCCGTCCTTGGCCACCCAAACGTCATCCAGGTAGAGGTTGATCTTGCTGACGTCCAGGTCGTCAACGCCGGCATAGCCGATGGCGGCCAGGATGCGGCCCAGGTTGGGGTCGGAGGCAAAGAAAGCCGTCTTGACCAGCGGCGAGTGGCCGATGGAATAGGCGATCTTGCGGCATTCTTCCACGTTCTTGCCGTCTTCCACCGTGATTGTCATGAATTTGGTCGCGCCTTCGCCATCGCGCACGATGGCTTGCGCCAGGAACACGGACAGCTCGGTCACGGCGGCGGCGAGCGCCTTGTATTCCGGCGAATCGACCGAATTCACTTCCAGCGTGCCGGCGCCGGTGGCGATCAGCATGAAGGAATCGTTGGTCGAGGTGTCGCCGTCGATGGTGATGCAGTTGAAGCTCTGGTCGGCCGCTTCTTTGACCAGTACGTCCAGCACCGGCTGCGCCACTTTGGCGTCGAAGGCCAGGTAGCCCAGCATGGTCGCCATATTCGGCTTGATCATGCCGGCGCCTTTGGAGATGCCGGTCATGGTCACGCTGTGGCCGGCAATCTGCACGGTACGCGAGCCGGCCTTCGGCTGCGTGTCCGTGGTCATGATGGCTTCGGCGGCGTTGAACCAGTTGTCGGCTTTCA
>DASWYX010000655.1:0-4950 GCA_036404755.1 Pseudoduganella sp. | reverse complement strand
CGGCATGGGCGCATGATCGTCCACCGGCGCCGCCACCGCCGGGCGCGGCGCCAGCACCGGCGCCCGCACCTGCTCCTGCGCACGCGACAGGCCGGCCTGCACCGCCTTCAGCAGCTTCTGCATCGCAATCGGCTTTTCCAGGAAATTCAATGCGCCGATGCGGGTCGCCTCCACCGCGGTATCGATGGTGGCGTGACCGGACATCATGATCACCGGCATGGTCAACAAGCCGTCGCGCTGCCATTCCTTCAGCAGCGTCACGCCGTCCGTGTCCGGCATCCAGATGTCGAGCAGGACCAGGTCGGGCGCGCCGGCGGCGCGGGCCTGACGGGCCTGCTGCGCGTTTTCCGCCAGCGTGACCGCGTGCCCCTCGTCGCCCAAGATTTCCGAGAGCAACTCCCGGATGCCCATTTCATCATCAACTACGAGAATGTTTGCCATCTATCCCTGCCCCTTCCCATTCATTTTCGTCGTCGTCACGCAGGCATTCTATACCTGTCGGCGCGACAATGATTTTATTAGTCCAACAATATTATGCCAACTACACCGGCGCCAACTTTAACAGCAAAATCAGTACCGATGCACCACTACCTTCTGCATGGTTCTGGATATCGATCCGGCCCCCATGTTCGTCGATAATTTTCTTCACCATCGCCAGGCCAAGACCGGTGCCGCGCGCCTTGGAGGTCACATAGGGCTCGAAGGCGCGCGCCAGGATCTTGGGCGCGAAACCCGGGCCATTGTCCGTGATGCCAAGGCGCACCGCGATGCGCGTGCCGCCATCGGCGCTCTGGTAGTGGATCGCTTCCGTCACCACATCGATGCGCGGCGCGCGGCCGGCGGGCGGGTGCTCGGACAGGGCGTCCTGTGCATTTTGCAGCAAATTGTGGATCACCTGGCGCAGCTGAGTCTCGTCGCCCATGATCATGGGCAGGAAGGGCGCCAGCTGGGCGTGAATGATGTCCTCACCTTCCTCGGCGCCGACGTACAGGTGCAGGATTTCGTCGACCAGGGCATTCAGGTCGAGCGGGTGCAGCACGGCCGGCGGGGTGCGGGCATAGTCGCGGAAATCGTCGACCATGCGCTTCATGGCCGCGACCTGGTTGACGATGGTGGTGGCGCTGCGGTTCAGCAGTTCCACATCGCCCGGCGCCAGCTTGGGTTCAAGCTTCATCTGCAGGCGCTCCGCCGACAGCTGGATCGGCGTCAGCGGGTTCTTGATTTCGTGCGCGAGGCGGCGCGCCACCTCGCCCCAGGCGATCGAGCGCTGGGCCGAGATCACGTCGGTGATATCGTCGAACACCACGATATAGCCGCTGGCCGTTTCCAGCGGCAGTCGCGAGCCGCGCGCCAGCAGGATCAGTTCATTGTCGTCGGCGCTGCCGGTGGGGCGCGGCAGCTCGATCTGGCGCTGCCAGTGCAGGCGCTGCACATTGCGGCCGGCGGCCGACTGCGCGCTCTGCGCCGAGAAGGCGTTGATGACGGCGGTGGCGAATTCCTGCATGCCTTCCACCTGGGCCAGCGGCTGGCCGATCAGCGTCACGCCGGCCTGCTGCAGGATGCGCTCCACCGAATCATTGCAGGTCACGATGCGGAATTCCGAATCGAGCACCATCACGCCGGCGGACATGTTGGCCAGCACCGATTCCAGGTGCGCCTTCGCATTCTGCAGCGCGATGCGGTTGCGCTCCACGGCGCTGCGCGCTTCGGAGAGCTGGCGCGTCATCGTGTTGAAGCTTTGCGTCAGCGTGCCCAGTTCATCCGAGCTGGCCACGATCGGCCTGGGCGACAGGTCGCCCTCCGCCACCGCCCGCGTGCCCTCGGCCAGCAGCAGCAGCGGCTGCGCCAGGTCGTTCGCGATCAGGAAGGCGGCCGCGATGGCGCCGAACACCGCCAGCAGCAGCGTCAGCGTCAGGGTGACGAGGTACATCTTGCGCAGGCCCACGCGGGCCACGAAGCGTTCCTTGTATTCCGAGTAGGCCGTGCGCAGCAGGTCGCCGTTATTGGCCAGCCTTTGCGGCACGGCCTGGATCACCTGCAGGTAGCGCGGCGCCAGGTGGGTGCCGTTCGGCTGCACCGGGTCGGGAATGGCCATCAGCACGCGCAGGCGCAGCACATTGTTCGGGTCCGGCGGCGCCGGCGGCGGTGCGCCCACGCGGTCGTCGCGCGGCTCGCCGCCGCCTTCCGGCGCGGCATAGGAGGGTTCGTCCTTGGCTTTCGCCAGCATGGCCGTGGTGGGCAGGTCCGCGCTCAGGTGCACGCGGCGCTCGCCCATGGCGGATACGATCAGGCCGCCGTCCGCATCGACGATGATGGCGCTTTGCGTGCCCGGATGGCGCCGCACGAAGCGCGACAGGGTGGCAGGCGCCGCATAGAACGGCTCCTCGGCCAGCTGGCGCACGGCAAGGCGCACCTGGCCATCCAGTTCGGCCAGCGATTCATCGAGCGCGGTACGGCCCAGGTCCAGGCCCGCGTCCAGCGCTTCCTCGATGCGCACATTGAACCAGGAGTCGATGGAGTGCGACACGAACTGCACCGACACGAGAAAGATCACCAGGCCGGGCAGCACGCCGATGGCGGCAAACAGCAGCACCAGCCGCGTCATCAGCTTGGCGCCGAACTTGCCGGCCTTGTAGCGCGAATAAAGACGGAACAGCGACACGCCGACCAGCAGCAGCAGCGACACCGCCACCGCCGCGTTCAGGCCGAGCAGCCAGGAGAAATAACGGTCGAAGAAGCCGGAGTTGTCGGAAGCGGAAGCGAGCAGGAACAGCAGGATGCTGCAGACCGCGCCGGCCACGACAAACAGGTACCGAAGTGCAGAAGTCACTTACTCGGCCCTGTACTGGAAGGTCTTCTTGTTGGAAGCGAGGCGCCAGTCACTGTTGTTGAAGGCGTTCACCTGCATGGGCTTGGGCAGGTAGTCGCGATCCATGCCCATGCGCAGGGTCACGTTATACACTTCGCCCACCTTCAGGGCGCCGCGCGGCGCCACCACCCAGCGCGTCGGGCGCCGGATGAAGAACAGCGCGTCTTCGAGATTCGAGAACGTCTGCTGCACGCTGCCGATGATGGTCACGCGGTACTGGCGCAGCAGGACGTCGTAATGGATGCGGTAGGTGCGCTTGGCGGAGATGGCTTTTTCATCGAACCAGTACCAGCGCGGCCGCGTGAATTCGATCTCGGTGGTGAAATAGAGCTGCACGCCGCTTTGCAGCGCGTCTTCCAGGCCGTGATTCAGTTCGAAGGAGAACCCCGCCGACAGGCGATAGCCTTCTTCGGCCGCCTCGATATAGGCGCGCGTGATCTCCACCGTGCCTTCGGCGGCGTGCGCGGCCTGCGGCAATGCGCAGGCAAGCGAGATCAGCAACTGCCAGCAGAGGAGTCGAAAAAATCGTTGGATCACTTGCGAGGTGCTCTTCAAAGGGTTACGCATCGTTCTTTTGGAACAAGGCGTAAAACAAACCGTCGTGATCCTGCTCGGCGCCCCCTTCGGGCAGCAATTGGCCGGGCGCTTCGAGTCTCGTGGCGCGATGACGCACCGCGAAAGCGGCCGCCTGCGCCTCGGATTCCTGCGGCCACAACGAACATGTCACGAACAGCAATTTACCATTGGGGGCAAGCATTCGCCAAAGATTGTCGAGAATTTGCGACGAAAGTGTTGCAAGTTGTCTGGCGTCGCCCTTGCGGCGCAGCCAGCGGATATCCGGGTGGCGGCGCACGATGCCGGAGGCGGTGCAGGGCACGTCGGCCAGGATGCGGTCGAAGGGCTGGCCGTCCCACCAGTCTTCGGCCTGGGCTTCGGCCGGCTGCAGGGCGGCTTCCAGGTGCAGGCGGTCGAGGTTTTCCTGCACGCGCTGCAGGCGCTTCGCATCGGCGTCCAGCGCTGTCAAATTGACATCGGCCAGTTCCAGGATGTGGCAGGTCTTGCCGCCGGGGGCGGCGCAGGCGTCCAGCACGCGCATGCCGGGTTGCACGTCCAGCAGCGGCGCCGCCAGCTGCGCGCCGGCGTCCTGCACCGAGACCAGGCCTTCCTCGAAACCGGGGATCAGGTGCACGCCCATCGGCTTCGCCAGGCGCACCGCCTGGGGACCGATCTTTTGGGCCGCGATGCCTTCCTTTTCCAGGCGCGCCAGATACTCTTCCACGCTGTTGCGGCGTGTGTTCACGCGCAGGGTCAGCGGCGGCGCTTCGTTACCGGCGGCCAGGATCTGCTGCCAATTGGCCGGATAGGCGGTGATGGTGCTGTCGATCCACCACTGCGGGTAGTTCCATTGCGCCTGCGGGTCGCGCAGCACTTCTTCCAGCAATTGCTCGCGCTCGCGCAGGAAGCGGCGCAGCAGGGCGTTGACCATGCCCTTGGCGCGGGCGGTGTCCGGGTGCGAGGCGGCGGCGGTCACGGCCTGGTCGACCACGGTGAAGGCTTCGTACGGGGCCGGGCCGGCTTCCGTCGCGCTCATCAGCGGCAGCGCGGCGGACAGCAGCGCCAGCACCAGCGGGTCCGGCGCCTTGGGCGCCATCAACGCTACCAGCGCCTCGCTGCGGCCAAGCTGGCGCATGGCGCGGTAGGCGATGTCCTGGAACGCGCCGCGCGCTTGCGGGCTGGCGTTGGTGTTGGCAAAAACACCAGCCAGCGCCTGCGGCAGGGCCATGCCCTCCTTCACCTGGACCGTGGCCGTGGCCGCGCCCAGCAGGGCGAACGCCAGCGAGTCCGGCTTCAGGTCGGCCTTGAAGTCCGTCTGCAGGCCCGGTTTCAGGTCGCGGTGGTGGCTTTCACGCAGCGCCGGCTTCGCGCGCTGGGGCGCAGCTGACGTTGGCGATGGTGCGGACGCGCGGGCAGGCGACGCTGAGGGCGCGCGGGCCGGAGAACGTGCCGGCGACGCGGCTGCAGGCGCGCGCTCACGGTCCGTCGCCGGTCCGCGTGCGGGACCCGTCGGGCGGCCGCTGCCC
>DASWYX010000654.1:0-8189 GCA_036404755.1 Pseudoduganella sp. | reverse complement strand
GCCTGCGGCATGACGCCCTCGCGCTTCATCCGCCTTTTCCGCAAACACTATGGCATGACGCCCGGCGACTACCTGCAAAACAGGCGCGTGAACGAAGCCCGCAGCCTGCTGGGCCAAGGGATGTCCATCAGCGAGACCGCGTTTGCGATGGGCTTTGCCGACCAGGCCCATTTGCAGCGCAGCTTCAAGGCGCGCCACGCCATGACGCCGGGCCATTACCGCGATCCACGGCGTTGAGACCTTAGCTAAAGTCATAATCATGTAACCTGTCCCGTGTAAAACTCATGCCGGATATTTGCTGACTTCCGAGGACAGGGCATCATGAATCTTACCGAACGCATGCAAAAGGACATCATCGACAGCTACGACGAAGAACTCGAACTGGAGCTCGATGACCGCGACCTCGATTCCGATACGCTGCTGCCGCGTTCAGGGCGCAGCGATGAGGAAAAAGAGGCGCGCCGCCTCTATTTCCGCGAACTGTTCCGGCTGCAGGCCGAACTGGTCAAGCTGCAGGACTGGGTGGTCCACACCGGCCACAAAGTCGTCATCCTGTTCGAAGGCCGCGACGCCGCCGGCAAGGGCGGCGTGATCAAGCGCATCGTGCAGCGCCTGAATCCGCGTGTCTGCCGCGTCGCCGCCCTGCCTGCGCCCAGCGACCGCGAACGCACCCAATGGTATTTCCAGCGCTACGTCGCCCACCTGCCGGCGGCCGGCGAGATCGTGTTCTTCGACCGCAGCTGGTATAACCGCGCCGGCGTCGAGCGCGTGATGGGCTTTTGCACGGATGCGGAGTACGAAGAGTTCTTCCAGTCCGTGCCGGAATTCGAGCGCATGCTGGTACGCTCGGGCATCCAGCTGATCAAGTACTGGTTCTCAATTTCGGACGAAGAACAGAACGCACGCTTCCTGAGCCGCATCCAGGATCCGCTTAAGCAGTGGAAACTGAGCCCCATGGACCTGGAATCGCGCCGCCGCTGGGAGGACTACACCAAGGCCAAGGAAATCATGTTGGAGCGTACCCACATCCCCGAGGCACGCTGGTGGGTCGTGCAGGGCGTGGACAAGAAACGCGCCCGCCTGAACTGCATCAACCACCTGCTGCAGCAGATCCCTTACGTGGAAGTCGGCCGGGCCGAGATCCAGCTGCCCGAACGCGAATACCACGACGACTACGTCCGCCGGCCGCTGCCGCCGGACATGCTGGTGCCTGAAACCTACTGAATCTTTGATCTCCGTCATTCATTTAACCTTTCCCATTTCTTAGCATGGGAAAGGCATCGCACACCGGCGATGAATGATGGAGGTCCTATGGAACACCTCAACGCAGCGGCACGCGCCCGCGTGCTCGATATACTGCAGCAAGCCCGCGACATGACGCTCGCGACCATCCGGCCAGACGGCTATCCACAGGCGACCACGGTCAGCTTCGTCCATGACGGGCTAACCCTCTATGCCGGCATCGGGCTGGGAAGCCAGAAGGCGGACAATATCCAGCGCAACAGCAAAGTCTCGGCCACGGTCAACCTGGACTATGCCGACTGGCGACACATTCGGGGCATCTCCATTGGCGGCTCGGCCGAATTCGTGCAGGGCGAAGAAGAAATCGGCCGCGTGGCCGAAGCGCTGCTGCGCAAATTCCCCGAGGCGAAGGAATTCGCGCCTGGCGGCGCCGCCCTGCCCTGGCAAGGGCTGCTTTTCCTGCGCATCACGCCCACAGTCATTTCCCTGCTCGACTACAGCCTGGGCTTCGGCCATACCGAGCTGTATGCCGTCTCCTCCGGGCGGGCCGGGTCCTGAAAGGAGAGCGCCATGTACAAAACGATATTGCTTCACGCAGATGCCTCACGCAGCGCACCCGAGCGCCTGAAGCTGGCTGCCATGCTGGCAGGGCAACAGCAGGCCCATTTGATCTGCGCTGCCATGACGGGCATTTCACGCTACGTCTACCGGCAGCACGAACAACTGCCTCACGATGTGATCCGGCCCGATCTCGCGCAGGCATTGACAGCCCGCACCCAACAGATGCTGGAAGAATTCGGCCACAAGGCTGCCAGCCTTGGCGTCCAGTCCTGCGAGCAGCGGCTGGTGCAGGACGATGCTTACGGCGGCCTTGTTCTGCAATCACGCTACGCGGACCTCGTCATCATCGGCCAGGCAGACCGCGATGACCCTGCAACGGGCGCCCTGCTGCAGGACCTGCCGGAGTTTGTTGTGCTGAACACCTGCCGTCCGGTGCTGCTAGTGCCGTCCGCAGGCCACAGTTCAACAATCGCAAACAACATACTGGTAGCGTGGAATGGCAGCACCCAGGCGGCCCGCGCCATCGCACAGGCCCTGCCCCTCCTGCGCAATGCTTCGCGCGTGGTGATTGGCATCGTGGATCCAGTCATCGGCCAGGATGAACACGGTGAGGAACCGGGCGCCGATATCGGGCTCTATCTCGCACGCCACGGCGTGAACGTGGAGGTAAAGTGCCAGGCCAGCGAAGGCGACGCCGGCGGAGCTTTGCTGGACATGGCAGGCAGGGCCCAGGCCGACCTGCTGGTCATGGGCGCCTATGGCCACGCACGCTTCCGCGAAATCCTGCTGGGCGGCGCGACCCGGACCGTCCTGAATACCATGACGCTGCCGGTGCTGCTGTCCCACTGAGCGTACGGCAACGCCAGAGCACGCACTGCGCGCTCTGGCTGGCCGCATACTTGGCCTGCGCATTCGTTTCGTCTTCCTTAGAATTGGCGGCAGCCGACCGGATGCTTGAAGTTTGAATGATCCAGGTCAATTCAGTGTGAGTCGCATGCGGGTGGTGCCGCTGGCGGCATTCGCCGCCACCGTGAAGCCCAGGCGGCGCGCGAGTTGCAGGACGCGGTGGTTGTGCGGCAGCGCGTCGCCGACCAGCTCGCGGGTGCCGCGCGAACGGCAGTAGCCGATCAGCTTTTCCATCCGAATCGCACCCAACCCTTGGCCTTTCAGGTCCGAGCGCACGATGACGGCAAATTCGGCGCTCACATTGTCCGGATCGGCGACGGCACGCGCCACACCCAGGGTTTCGGTGACGCCACCCTTGCTGGCGGTCGCGATAAAGGCCATCTCGCGGTCATAGTCGATCTGCGTCAGGCGCGCCAGCTGGGAGAGCGGCAGCTCGCTCATGCGGGTGAACATGCGGAAACGCACGTCGTCCGGGTCCAGCGCCTTGAAGAATGCGATATGCTGGGGCGCGTCCTCCGGCCGGATGGGCCGCAGCGTCAGTTCACGGCCGTTCCATCCGACACATTCTTCCAGCTCGGCCGGATAGGGACGGATGGCGAAGCGATCGGCGCCGGGGCGCGATGCAGCAGCCACGCGCATGCGCGCATCCAGCGCCAGCACGCCATCCTGGTCCGCCAACAAGGGATTGATGTCCAGCTCCACGACCTCAGGCAGGTCAGCCAGCAGCATGGAAATCCGTACCAGGACCTCGCAAACCGCATCCACATTGGCAGCCAGATGGTCGCGGTAGCCGGCCAGAAGACGGGACACGCGCGTGCGCCCGACCAAGTCCCGCGCCAGCGCCATGTTCAGCGGTGGCAGCGCCAACGCACGGTCGGCTATGGTTTCGACCGCCGTCCCGCCCTGGCCGAACAGGAGCACAGGGCCGAACACAGGGTCGCTGGCAGCGCCTACGATCAATTCCAGCGCCCGCGGCCGGCGTGCCATGCGCTGCACGGTAAAGCCGCGCATGCGTGCGCCCGGCTGCATCGCGTGCAGGCGCTCGCGCATGGCCTGGGCGGCGCTGCGGACCGCTTCGGCCGTATCGAGATCGAGCGCCACGCCGCCGACATCCGACTTGTGGGTGACATCCGGCGACAGGATCTTGACCGCCACCGGGAAGCCAATACGCTCGGCCAGCATCGCGGCTGCCTCCACGCGATCGGCAATGGCCGTCTCCACGACGGGAATGCCGTAGCAGGACAGCACTGTCTTGGCTTCCGGCTCGGTCAGCATATGGCGCCCGCACAACAGCGCGTCGGCGATCACGGCCTGCGCCTTGTCGCGGTCCGGATGGAAATCGCCAGGGCGCGAGGACGGCACCTCCATCAGCAATCGCTGAGCGTCGCGGTAGCGCACCATCTGCAGGAAACCGCTGACGGCATTTTCCGGCGTGCCGTAACCTGGAATCCCGGCTTCGGCAAGCAGCCGCCTGGCCTGCGCCATGCCCTCCCCGCCCAGCCAGCAGGACAGGATGCTGCGGGACGAGCCCTGCGCCGCCGCAGCCACGGCGGCCGCCACTTCGGTGCCGGGAACGATGGCCGTGGGCGCATGCATGACCAGCACGGCGTCCACGCCGTCATCCTTCAGCAGCGCTCCCAGCGCCGCGCCATAGCGTTCACCAGACGCGTCGCCGATAATGTCGACGGGATTGGCGTGCGACCAGGTGGCGGGCAGCACCTTGTTCAATTGTTCCAGCGTTGCAGGCGACAGTTCGGCGAGCTTGCCGCCGCCCGCGACCAGCCCATCGGTCGCCAGCACGCCCGGACCGCCGCCGTTGGTCAGGATGGCCAGCCGCTCACCGTTCAGCGGCCTGGCGCAGGCCAGCGTCTCGACGGCATCGAACAGTTCCTCGGTGGTCATTACGCGCAGCATGCCGGCGCGGCGGATGGCCGCATCATACACATCGTCCGCGCCTGCCAACGCGCCCGTATGCGAGCTGGCAGCCCTGGCGCCTTCCGCCATGCGTCCCGCCTTCACCACGATCACCGGCTTGGCCCGCGCGGCCGCCCTGGCGGCGGACATGAACTTGCGCGCCGCGCGCACGTCCTCCATGTACATCAGGATGGCGTGCGTTTCACTGTCGGAGGCCAGATAGTCCAGGACATCGCCAAAGTCCACATCCGCGCTGTCGCCGAGCGAGATGAAGCGCGAGAAGCCGATATGGCGCGAGTGCGCCCAGTCCAGCACTCCGGTCACCATGGCCCCGGACTGCGAGACAAAGGCCAGCTTGCCGGGCAGCGCCGCCATATGCGCGAAGCTGGCATTCAGTCCGATGCCCGGCGCCAGCAGGCCGACGCAGTTCGGCCCCAGTATCCGCAATAAATACGGCTGCGCCGCCGCCAGCATCGCATTCTTGAGGCGCGCTCCCTCCGCCCCGTTCTGGCCGTTCAAGCCTGCCGTCAGGACGACCGCAGCGCGGCAACCCAGCGCGCCCAGTTCCCCGATCAGGCCAGGCACCGTTGCCGGCGGCGTGCAAATCACGGCCAGATCCGGCACGCCGGGCAGATGCGACACACGGTGAAAGACTTCGCGCCCGGCCAGCATGCGGTACTTGGGATTGACCGGATACACGGGACCGCGGAAATCGCCGTCCAGCAGGTTGCGAAACACAGTCGCCCCCACGCTATGCGGCCTCTCCGAGGCGCCAATCACGGCCACAGACTTCGGCTGGAACAGGTATTCGAGATTACGTATGCTCATGGTCTTCTTTCATGCGTTTGTTCGGTTCAGTAAAAGCGTTCCCTTCCAGCCGGGCGCGCAGCGTGGCAATCTCGCGCAGCAGCAAGCGCATGTCAGCATGCATTTCGCGCCGCAGGCGCCTCTCGTCCTCGCCGATCAGCAGGGCCGCGATACTGCCCGTGACGAGCGACAGCAAGGCGTACCCCAGCAAAACAATGAAGACCGCCAGCACCCGCGAAGCCGGCGTCGAAGGCACGATATCGCCGTAGCCGACAGTGGCTCCGGTGGTGAAGGCAAGCCATAGGCCATCGGCATAGCTGTGCACCAGCGGTTCCAGCCAGTAGAAGCCGGCGCCCGCCACGGCCAGCATGGCCAGGGAAAGGACACAAAACTGCAGCAGGCGACGCGGTGCCGCATGGCGAAGGGCCAGCGAAACCAGGCGGACGAAGATCACGGCGCAAAATCCCAGCCGCAGCAACCATTCCAGCTGGCTCCAGGGCGGAACCGACGGCCAGATGCTGGCCAGCGCCCCGGCAAGAAGCCCCTCATCGATCCAGAACCACCTGCCCGTCCGTGCCGATAACAGGGTCGAAGAATGTGCGCCAAGCAACAACGCGGCCACGCCGTACAGGGCCTGCCCCACCGCCCGGTACATGGCTCCCGGCGCATCGAGCATCAGGTAAAACGCCGGAATAGTCAGCAGCAGCGCGGCAGGCAGCAGGCTGCGGCGCAGCAGCGAAAAGCCCCTCATTTCCTGGATTTTCATGGCAAGCCCCGGCGCGTCGATGCACGCACAGTAGCGGGACGCAACAGGAAATTACATGATCAGGGTCAAATATCGGCCACTTCGATTTTCCTTGATCTAAATCATGCAAATGTCCGGCGCGGATGCCTAGCATAGGCCTGATCGATCAAATACAAGGCCAGGATTGGAGCGGGCCACAGGATTCGCCGCGCCCGATCAGGCGGATATTTCCCACGAGTTACGCCGCCAGGCGCTGGCGGCGCCGATCGAATGACGAACGGGGGGTGAGCATATGAAGCAGTCGTTTCTTCCTTTGGGCGCGGTGCTGGGCGATCCGGCCATCGACACGGCGCACGGCCTGGTTTTCGAAGTCCTGCAAAAGACGCTGCGACTGCCCGTGGAACAGTTCCGCACCAGCTACGCCGAAGTAGTCAAGGGCATGGAAATGGATTTCCGCCGCGAGGAAGAGCTGATGGAAACCTTCCAGTGTCCGGACTCGCGCCTGCACCGGGAGCAGCACGCCCGCATGCTGGCCGGTCTGCACCATGCGGGTTCCGCCCTGCAGCAGGGCGACGACCAGCAAGCTTACCTGGCGCTGCACGCGCTGGCCGAGTGGCTGCCCTTCCACATCGCCACGCAGGACCGCCACCTGCTGCGCGCCGTACGCGAACGCAGGTCCGCGCACAACGGCCAGACCGTTTAGCCTGCAGGACCATGGACATCCAGTTTCTCGGTGCGACAGGCACCGTTACCGGCTCCAAATACCTCGTCACCGCACAAGGTTTCCGCTTCCTGCTCGACTGCGGCCTGTTCCAGGGCTACAAATCGCTGCGCATGCAGAACTGGGAAGCGCTGCCCTTCGATCCGGCGACACTGCACGCCGTCGTCCTGACCCACGCCCACCTGGACCACAGCGGCTACCTGCCTTTGCTGGTGCGGAACGGCTTCCGCGGCAAGGTCTACTGCACGTCCGCGACGCGGGACCTGTGCCATCTGCTGCTGCCCGACTCCGGACATCTGCTCGAAGAAGAAGCAAACTACGCCAACCGGCACGGCACCTCCCGTCACACACCCGCCCTGCCGCTGTATTCCGAGGCTGACGCAGTACGCGCGCTGCGCTCGCTGGTACCGGTTGAATTCGGCCATGTGCAGAAATTATCCAGCCACCTGAGCATCGAATTCCTGCGCGCGGGCCATATCCTGGGCGCCGCCATCGTCCGCGTGCGCCATCACGGCCACATCCTCACGTTCTCCGGCGACCTGGGGCGGATGCACGATCCACTGCTCGCTCCTCCCGAAGCGATCGAAGAATCCGATTACCTGGTGATCGAATCCACTTACGGCGACCGGCTGCATTCGCCGGAAGACCCCGAAATCCTGCTTGGGAAAGTGATACGCGAAACCACGGCGCGCGGCGGCGTGGTCGTGATTCCGTCTTTCGCAGTAGGACGCGCCCAGGAACTCCTGTACCACATCGCCCGGCTCAGACAGCGCGGCGAGATCCCGTCCGTGCTGCCTGTTTATCTCAACAGCCCCATGGCGGCCGATGCCACGTCCATCTTCCTGCGGCACCGGCTCGACCACCTGCTGGACGAGGCACAGTGCGAGGCTGTATGCCGCACGGCGCGCATCGTCACCTCGGTCGAGGAGTCTATCGCGCTGAACGAAAGCCGCACACCCAAGGTCATCATCGCCGCCAGCGGCATGGCGACGGGCGGCCGTGTGCTCCACCACCTGGCGGCCTTTGCGCCGGACGCACGCAATACCATCGTCTTCGCGGGATTCCAGGCTGGCGGCACGCGCGGCGCAGCCATGGTGGGTGGCGCCACCAGCGTCAAGATCTTTGGCGAATATGTGCCAGTGCGGGCACGCGTGGTCCAGATCAGCAATCTCTCCGCCCATGCGGACCAGCAGGAAATCCTCGGCTGGCTGGGCCACCTTCAAAGTCCGCCCCGGATGACCTTCATCACACACGGCGAACCCGCCGCCTCGGACGCGCTGCGCCGGCGCATCG
>DASWYX010000653.1:0-5911 GCA_036404755.1 Pseudoduganella sp. | reverse complement strand
CAAACCCGTTTTCCTGCGCGGGATTTCGCTGCACGAAGAGGAGTTCGGCCCCAACCCGGCGCGCAATATGACGGAGCAGGCTGCGCGCGCGCTGCTGCATGAAGTGAAGCACGGGCTGCATGGCAATTACGTGCGCCTGTCGCACTACCCGCATTCGGAGACCACGCTGCGTCTGGCGGACGAAATGGGCTTGCTGGTGTGGAGCGAGATTCCCGTCTACTGGAGCGTCGACTGGGAAAACCCGGCCGTGCTGCGCAAGGCGCTGGCGATGCAGGCCGAAACCATTTACCGCGACCGCAACCGCGCGTCGGTGGTGCTGTGGAGCGTGGGGAATGAAACCCCGGTGTCCGAGGCGCGCACGCGCTTCCACGGCGCGATGGCGGACAACGTGCGTAATCTCGACCCCACGCGCCTGATCAGCGCCGCACTGCTGGTCGAGCGCAAGGATGGCGTCACGGCCATCCACGATCCGCTGGCGGACAAGCTCGATGTGCTGGCCGTGAACACCTACGCCGGCTGGTACGGCGACGATACGCTGGAATCGCTGCCGGACCTGAAATGGCAGCTGCCTGCCGGCCGTCCGCTGATCTTCTCCGAGTTCGGCGCCGACGCACTGGCCGGCTACCGCAATGATGGCAACAGGAAGTTCACGGAAGAGTACCAGGCCGAGTACTACCGCAAGACGCTGGCCATGGCGGCAAGGATCCCCACGCTGCGCGGCATGTCGCCCTGGGTGCTGAAGGATTTCCGCTCGCCGCGCCGCGAACATCCGGTCTTCCAGAACGGCTGGAACCGCAAGGGCATCATGTCCGAGACCGGCGTGCGGAAGGAGGCGTTCGGCGTGCTGGCGGACTACTACGCCGCGAAGCGCTGATCGAAGGCGGCCGTCCGCGCTCTGGACGCGAAGGGCCGCAAGGCCCATCATGGCGTGACCGATACTGACAAGGAAAGGCACGCCATGTATATGATCAACCTGCCGGGCATTGGCGGTTCAGGCGAACAGCACTGGCAGACGCGCTGGGAACGCGCGGGGCTTCCCATCACCCGTTTCCAGCCGCCGGACTGGGATCGTCCGCAACTGGACGAATGGATGCAGGCGCTGGAAAGCGCGGTCGCCGCGTCCCCCGAGCCGCCAATCCTCGTTGCGCATAGCCTCAGCTGCCTGCTGGTCGCGCACTGGGCCCCCCGTAGCAGGCTGCCCGTGCGCGGCGCCTTCCTCGTCGCCGTGCCCGACCCCGCAGGCCCTGCGTTTCCGCCGGAAGCGGCCAGCTTTGCCGCGCCGCCGGACAGTCCATTGCCGTTTCCCGCCCTGATCGTCGCCAGCGCAGACGATCCCTATGGCTCGCCGGCCTACGCCCGGCAGCGCGCCGCCGCCTGGGGTACAGGCCTGGTCGATATCGGCGCCAAAGGCCATATCAATGCCGCCAGCGGGCTTGGCGACTGGGAGGCCGGCCAAGCCTTGCTGTTGGCCGAGCACTACAAGGACGGCGCGGCCGGCGCCTGAGATCATTGTAGAATGCCTGCACGTTTGCTTGGAGCAAGGCATGAATTCTTCGCGTTTGCGGGTGATGCGCCAGGGCTTGCTCGCTCTGGCCGTGGTGTTCCCGCTCGTCTATGTCTATGTGCAATATGTGTCCGCGCGGCGCGACCAGGGGGCGACCATTGCCGACGCGGACTCGGAAAACCGCCAGATTGCCGCTGCACTGAAGGAGCACACCGCCCGCTCGGTGGGCGAGGCCGACCGCGTGCTGCAGGCGGCCATGGGAGAGGTCGAGCGCAGCGGCCTGGCCCTGACCTGGGACAACCGCTTCGCCCTGGAACGTATCCTGCGGCGCTACTCGGTGGAGCTGCCGCAAATCTCCAAGCTGACCATCATCGACGGCAACGGCAAGGTGCTGGCCGTCAGCGGCGCCCAGTTGGCGGAGCCGGCGGATGCCAGCGACACCGGCTACTTCGGCTACCACAAGTCGAAAAAGGAAGATTCATTGTTCGTGACTTCAGCTTACAAGAG
Source organism: Pseudoduganella sp. (assembly GCA_036404755.1). GTDB lineage: Bacteria > Pseudomonadota > Gammaproteobacteria > Burkholderiales > Burkholderiaceae_D > Rugamonas. The sequence goes on along the minus strand of DASWYX010000653.1, from coordinate 3,900 downwards.
CAAGGTCAACGACCGCCAGGTGTTTGCCATCACGCGCAGCCTGCGCAATGAAAACGGTTCGCTGAAGGCGGTCATGTTGTGCAGCATGCGCGCCGATTACTTCGGCGAGTTCTATCGCACGCTGGATGCGGGCAAGGGCGTGCGCGTGATGCTGGTCAGCGCGGGCGGACCGGTGCTGGTGGAAAGTCCCGCCAGGCCGGAGACGGCCGCACGGGACCTGTCACGCTCGCCATACTGGGCGAAGTTCAGGAATGATGACGCAGGCAGCTTCAGTACGCAGGCCAGCATGATGGACGGCACTCCGCGGCTGGTCGCGTTCGCGCGCGTGCCGCAATTTCCGCTGCTGATCACGGTCGCCCAGCGCGAGGATGAAGTGCTGCGGCCCTGGCATGAACGGCGCCAGCATGCGCTGCTGATCGGCGGCGCGTCCATCCTGCTGATGCTGGCGCTGATTGGGCTGCTGTGGCGCCACCTGACGCAATTGATGGCGGCGCAGGCCACGCTGCACGAGCAGAACACGGCGCTGCGTACGCTGAACGAAGAACTGGCGCAGCAGGCGATCGTGGATCCGCTGACGGGCTTGCATAACCGGCGCTACTTCAATGTCGTGTTCCCGCGCGAGATCCTGCGCGCCCGCCGTAGTGAAGCCATGCTGGCTTTCTGCATCGGCGACATGGATCACTTCAAGAAATACAACGACCGTTATGGGCATCCACAGGGAGACGAAGCCCTGCAGCAGGCGGCCCGTCTGCTGCGCGAAGCCATGCACCGCGCCTCCGATTACGCATTCCGCCTTGGGGGCGAAGAATTCGCAATGCTGTTTGTGGCGCCAAGCGCCGACGAGGCCTGGCAACTGGTGGAAGCGGCGCGCCGGCGCGTCGAACAGCTTGGCCTGCCGCACGAGGACAGCCCGGCCGGCGTGGCGACCATGTCCTTCGGCCTGGTCTGCGTCCTTGCCGGCGCCGAGGTCGACGCCGCCGGCCTGTATTCGCTGGCCGACAACGCCCTCTACGAAGCCAAGGCCGCAGGCCGCAGCTGCACCGTCCGCAAGATCATCTGGCCGGCCGAGCGCAAGGCTGTGGCGTCGGAGCCAACACGCTGACGCCGTGGCCCGCAAAGCGCTGGCTAAGCCCGGCAAAACGTGGCTAAAATAGCAGCTTTGTTAAATCAAAGGAAAGCCCGTGAAACGCATGCTCGTCGTCGCCGCGCTGGCGGTCAGCCTGGCAACCCCCGCCTATGCAGTCGGTCCTCTGGCTGCCATCGTCATCGGCTACGTCAAGCAGGCCTTGAAGGAAAAGCTGATCGCCTATGCCAAGGAAAAGGCCATGGGCCTGGCCGGGGAAGCGCTGGCCGATGTGCCGGGCGCGGGCTTGCTGGGCATGATGCCCGGCATGGGTGGCTTCCGGCCGCGGCCGGGGATGTCGTCGGCGGCGACGGCCAGCCTGCAGGCTGCCGGTTTCAATGACACCAGCGCGAAGCCGTTCACCGATGCCGAATGGGCGGAGTACGAGCAGACCGTCACCATGATGGGCAAGGCGGCAGGAGCGGGCCCGGACGAGATGCCGGACATCGCCGAGCTGCGTGCCGGCATGGCGAATATGCCGCCGCAAATGATCGGCATGCTGCGCATGCAACTGAGCCAGTTCCAGGAAATGAAGGCGGAGCAGGCGAAAATGCGCGAAGCATATGCGGCGATGCAGGAACAGGAGCGCCGCGAAGTGGTGGCCGAGCTGGTGAAAACCATTCGCGAGCAGCCGGTCGAATACCAGCCGAACGCCATGCAGTCGCTGCAGAGCGATGCGCTTGGCCTGCCGGACGATCTGAAGAAGCGCCTGCTCGTGGCGATGAAGGGTTAGGGCGCCCCGCATTGCGGGCACTGCCTGAACGTCCATCCGGGTATCATGGTGGTATATCAATGCCAGTACTGGAAGCACAATGGTCATCGTGACTCACGGCGGCAAGTTCCACGCGGATGACGCCTGGGCTGTCGCTGTCCTGAGCGTTTTATTCCCCGACGCTGAAATCATTCGCACGCGCGACCCGGCCACGATCGAAGCGGCCGACTTCGCGATCGATGTCGGCGGCATCTGGGATCCGGCCACGGGCCGCTTTGACCATCACCAGAAAGGTTTCAGCGCCGCCAGGCAGAGCGGCGTGCCGTATGCCAGCGCCGGCCTGGTGTGGCGCGAGTATGGCGCGCGCTGCGTGACTGCGCTGGCCCTGGCGCATGCGGGGCATCAACTATCCGAAGACAAGGCGCGCGAGATGGCCTATGCCATCGATGCGGAGCTGGTGCAGTACCTGGACCTGGCCGATGTGGGCGCCGCCAAGAGCGCGCCCGGCGGCTATGGCTTATCCGCCGTGGTCTCGGGCTTCAATCCCAACTGGCTGGACGAACAAAGGCTGAACTACGGCCCGGCTGCGGAGGAGTATCGGCTGGGCCAGTTCCGCCTCGCGATGGCCCTGCTGACCGATATCCTCGTGAATTCCGTCAAATACCGCGTCGGCGCCTTGCTCGCGGTGGAGCAGGTGCGCCAGTCGGAAGTGCTGGAAGGCGGCAAGGTCCTGTTCCTGAAAAACGGCGCCTTGCCGTGGACGCAGATCGTCCGCAAGGAAATGCCCAAGGTGCTGTTCGTGATCAGCCACAGCATCGCCGAGCGGCGCTACATGCTGCACACAGTGCCCGTCAGCTCCGAAAGCTTCGAGGCGCGCGCCGATCTGCCCGAAGCGTGGGCCGGGCTGCGCGACGCGGAGCTGGCCGCCGTCACCGGCGTGCCGGACGCCACCTTCTGCCACAACGGCCGCTTCATCGCGGCAGTCAAATCCTACGAAGGCGCCCGCGCCATGGCGGCGCTGGCGCTCAAGGCCGTCGAGGAAGGGGCGGCCTAGCCCTTTTCATACTGGCGGCTGCCTCGCGGGGCCTTGGCGGGATGCAGGTCCTTCGGGTCCTTGTTGACTGCATTGGGCGGACGCTTGCCCTGATACTGCCCGGTCTTATCCGATTGCAGCGATCACTCCCAACAGTTGTCGATTCAATATGGCTATTCAGTCCATTTGGAGGACTGCTTGCCGATTGCAAGGGCGGCCCGCGTTTGAAGCGCACAACAAAATGGAAAGGACTCAGCGGTTCTTGTGATAGATGGTATCGCCCGCCGGATGCGCCGTAGTAGATTTGGCAAATTTGTAATCTTTCCAGCTTTGGCCGATCCACCCGTCGCTTGAAAAAGGAAACAGATGAAACCACGCTCTCCAGCCAGGGGCATCCTGGCGATCCTTCCCTTTACCCTACTGGCAGCCTGCGGCAGCAGCGATCAGGACAACGGCCCGCCACAGCGGCTGGCCTCACTGGTGTCGGCTTCCGCGCCCAAGCCCTACAGCGCCACGATCCGCTACACGTCCTATGGCGTGCCGCACATCAAGGCCAACGACTTCAAGGGCGCGGGCTATGGCTACGGCTACGCCTTCGCGCAGGAGAATATCTGCCTCTTCGCGGAGGAGCTGGTGACCCTGCATGGCGAGCGCGCCCGCTACTTTGGCATGGCGGGCGGCTACCTCGGCCAGTTGGGCGACAGCTTCGGCAATGTCGATTCCGATTTCTTCTACAAGCTGTTGTTCACGCCGGCGCTGGCGTCGAGGATGAAGGAAGCTGCCAGCCCGGACGCGCAAGACCTCGCGGCGGGTTTCACCGCCGGCTATAACCGCTACCTGAGGGAAGCCGGCACGGACGGCCTGCCGGCCGCCTGCCGCAACGCTGCCTGGGTCCAGCCGATGACCGAGGACGATGCCTATCTGCGCTTTGCGCAAGCATCGATGACTGCCAGCTCGCTCGCCTTCATCAGGCAAATCGGTTCAGCGCAGCCACCGTCTGCCGGCATCGCGCTGTCCGGCCAGCGCAAGGGC
>DASWYX010000652.1:0-1845 GCA_036404755.1 Pseudoduganella sp. | reverse complement strand
GCGCCCGGTGTACACCCGACCATGTGATTGGGCGATCAAGCGGAGCTGACAACATGAAGAATGCGATTCGATCCAACAGCAGACATCACGAACCCACGATTGCATGGTGGGCCTGCTGAAGATCAAGCAGATTCGGGCTGCATCTTCACGCGCTGCCGCGCGTACGCTTTGGGCGGTACGCCTACATGCCGCGCGAACGCCGTACTGAACGTGCTCGCGGAGGAATAACCGACGCGCTGCGCGATCTGCTCCATCACCATGCGCTGGCGAATGAGCAAGTCCTTGGCCAGCGCCATCCGCCAGACCAGCAGATATTCCATCGGCGGTAGTCCGACCGCTCGCGTGAAGCGCTGGAAGTACGCCGAGCGTGACAGCGATGCAGTGTTGGCCAGCTGTTCCACTGTCCAGGTGTGCGCCGGATCGCGATGCATTTCGCGGATGGACGCGGCGAGCCGCGGGTCGGCAAGCCCGCGCAGCAAGCCCGCCGGCGCGTCATCGCCAGGTGCGGCGCGCAGTGCCTCGATCAGCAGTACCTCGACCAGACGCGCGAGGATGAGGTCGCGGCCTGCCAGCGTTTGCAGGGCCTCGTCCCGCACCAGCCGCACCAGCACGGACAGGCGCTCCGCACCGCGGATGTGGATCAGCCTGGGCAGGAATGTCACCAGCAACGCCGTGTCCGGCGAGTCGAACAGGAAGTAGCCGCCCAGCAGGCGCACATCGGGCTCACCTTCCGCCGTGCCGTGATGCACTGCTTCCAGTTGACCGGCCGCCGTTGCGGCATCGATCGGCAGCGGCTCGACGGCATCGAAGCCGGACAACACGAAGGCGGGGGTTGCAGGCAGGAAGACGAAGTCGCCTGCCTGCAAGCGCAAGGGTTGCGCACCTTCGACCTGCAACAGGCAGGCACCGTCTGTGACGACACAGAAGCCGGGATTCCCGTAGGCGCTGTACCGCACGCCCCAGTGGCCGGCGCCGCTGATGGCTTTCGCCCGCACCTGCGCCGGGCGCAGCAGCGAAATCACCTCGGACAGGGGATCGGACATGGCAGGACGATGGCCAATGTTTTTCGGACGTTACAGCATAGAAAGTCCTGCATGCCGTGGCTAGAGTGGCTCCACCCCAACACTGGAGTCCCCATGAAGACGGTCCTGATTACCGGCTGTTCGTCAGGCTACGGCCTGGAAACCGCGCTCCACTTCCATCGCCACGGCTGGAACGTGATTGCCACCATGCGCAACCCGCGTCAGGGCCTGCTGCCGCCCTCCACGCGCATTCGCCAGCTGGCCCTCGACGTCACCCGGCCCGACAGCATCGCTCACGCCGTGCGCGATGCCGGCCCCATCGACGTGCTGGTCAACAACGCCGGCATCGGTGTGGTGGGCGCTTTCGAGGCGACCGCGATGGCGACCATCCGCGAAGTGTTCGATACCAATACCTTCGGCACGCTGGCGATGTGCCAGGCGGTCATACCGCAGATGCGCGAGCGCCGGGCGGGCGTGATCGTGAACGTAACCTCGAGCGTGGCAATGGCGAGCATGCCGCTGGCGGCCGCCTACACCGCCAGCAAGACCGCGGTGGAAGGCTTCACGGGATCGCTGGCGCTGGAGCTGGGCGCGTTCGGCGTGCGTGCCAAGCTGGTCGAACCGGGATATGGACCGTCCACGCGCTTCACCGAGAACGGGATCGAGCGCATGCAGGGTCTGATTCCCGACACCTACTCCGACTACGCCCGCCCGATCTTCGAGGCCTTCGTGCAACCGAAGGCCATCACCTACCCGCAGGACGTGGCGGACGCGGTGTGGCGTGCCGCGAACGATGTCTCCGGGCAGCTGCGCTTTCCTGCTG
>DASWYX010000651.1:0-9022 GCA_036404755.1 Pseudoduganella sp. | reverse complement strand
CCCTTGAGCCAGAAGTGCTGGAAACCTGCCGTCCAGTGATCGGTGCCGGTGGTGCCGAAGGAGTGGATGTAGTTCTCGCCCACGTTGCGCCAGTTCTCGAAGCTGATGCCCAGCTTGAAGGTGGCTTGCGTGGCGGCCATGAATTCGCTCTCATTCAGCTCCAGCAGGTCGTGGAAGGTGATAATGGACGGGATGGTGGCTTCGCCCACGCCCACCGTGCCGATGTCGTCGGATTCGACCAGGGTGATGTCGTGGATCCTGCCCATCGTCTTGGACAGCGCGGCTGCGGCCATCCATCCCGCCGTGCCGCCGCCGGCGATGACCACGCGGCGGATCGGATGATTGTTTGCTTGCATAGGGTGGTCCTTAACGGTTCATGCGGTTCAGGATCTGGCCGCGCAGCGTGCGCGCGGCGGTATCGTCCAACGGCCCCAGCACGCCGCGGGCGCGTGGCGGGATGTGCGCGGCCTCGCTGCCGTCGCTGTCGAAGACATAATGCCGGAACAGTTCCTGCCAGGCGGCGCGCTGGGCCGGCGGCAGATCGCGCAGGGTCATCAGCGCCAGCATCAGGGTATTGGTGGGCGTGTCCATATAGCCCGGCGATTGGCGCCACCAGTAGTTGACCAGGATGTTGAAGGGATCGAGCGCTTCCACGTAGTGCCACCACATGCTGGGGATGAAGATGGCGTCGCCCGCCGCGAGTTCGGCCGACTGCGCGTGCGCCAGCGCTTCGGCAAAGCGGGGAAAGCGCACCGGGTCGGGATGATGGAAGTCGACCAGGCTGATGGCCTGGCCGGCCGGCGTGAAATCGAGCGGGCCGATGTAAAGGTTGCGCAGCTGCTCCGGCGGGAACAGCGTGAACCGGCGGCGGCCGGCCGCCACGCAGGCGATATTGTCCGGCAGGTCGTAGTGGGCCGCGATGCGCGTGCGGTTGCCCAGCCAGATGCTGACATAGGGCTGGCGCTCGCCGAGCTGCAGGTCGTTTTCCGCGCGCAGGCCGGGCAGGCAGCCATCGATTTCGGTCGAGCCCACATAGATGGCGGGCGGCTGCGGCGCGCTGCTGTGCGCTTCCAGCTCGTCCAGCACGCCGCCAAGGCCAGTGCGCACGGAAGCGAAATTGAAGCCGCTCAGGTCTTCGTTGTAGAAGAAGCGCCCGCGGATTTCCGGCCCGCCCAGCATGGCGATGACTTTCTCGCCCCGGTAGTAGCGGCGCAGGTAATCGCTGGCGGCGCGCTGCGACGAGCGCCCTGCCTGCACCAGCGGCCAGGCTGCGGCCAGCCCGCGCAGCACCAGCGGCTCGGTCGATGCCAGCAGTTCATCGCCGAGGTCCGCCGGACCCAGGCCGGACAGCTCGCGGATTGGCTCAGGCGCCGGCATTGACGGCACGCTGCTTGCGGTCGATCAGGCCGCGGAAATTGGACAGCGAAGCCATCGCCATGTAGATCGACTGCAGGTGGCCGGCGCGCATCAGGCTTTCCAGCACGGAGCCCGGCAGTTGCAGCAGCTTGTCCTCATTAATGGTGTAGAAGCCGAACAGGCGGTTCTGCGAGCCGTCTTCCAGTTCGATGTCGGCCACGAAGGATTCCAGCAGATCGTGCTCGCGCAGCGCGGCGATAAAGCCGGGCAAATCCTGCAAACCCTGGTGGATCGCCAGCAGCATGGAATTGATGCGCTCCAGGTAAGGCGTAATGCCGCCGTACGCCAGGAACAACGCCTCGCCTTCCGTACGGCTGACGCGCGGGCTGTCCAGGTCGATGTGGATATTCAGCTCTTCGCCAGAGCGGCCGATCAGGAAAGGCAGGCGCTCCATCGCCATCGGGACGTAGTTCACATCCCAGCCCTGCGGGCCGAGATACAGGTTTTCGCCCTCCTGGAAGCCGAGCAGCGCCACCGGCTCGAAGCCGAAACCGTCTTCCGTCTTGCGGAACACGATGGGGTAATGGGCCTGCAGGTCGCGGAACTCGCGCGGGAAGGTGGCGCAGGTCATCATATTGTCGCCATACTGTTCGCCGTGCGCCGTGATGACGCGCAGGTCCTGGTGGTCGACGTTGTTGAGCATTACGATCTTGGTCATGGTGTGCCTGTGGTAAAGGGACCGGGCGGCTCAGCGCCGCGCCAGGCCATGGCGTTGGATATGGGCGATCAGTTCGCGGTTGCCGGGCAGGCCGGCCAGCATCTTGCGCGTCAGTTCCTGCACTTCGGCGAAACAGGCGTCGGCCAGACCGGGGCGGTCCGAGCTGCGGCGCCCGTCGCCGTAGTCGGTCTCGAAACCCATACCATACAGGATGTACTGATAGCTGGCGGCCGGGAATACTTCCTCGATGCGCTGCAGATCGTAGCGCGAAGGAGGCTGGTGCCGCCATAGCTGCAGCAGCTCGTGCAGCCGCGGCGGAATCGATGCGGCCTCGCGGTTGTCGCGCCAGTAGCTGCTGTCATCGCGCCTGCTCAGCACATAGTGCAGCTTGAGGAAATCGATGACGCGCTCCCAGCGATAGCGGAAGGCTTCGTTGAAGCGCTGCGCCGCGATGTCCATGGCCGCACGGTTGGCCGGCATGGCGTCGGCCAGCATCGCCGCCGACAGTTCAACCATCGCCAGCGCGGATGCTTCCAGCGGCTCCAGGAAGCCGGCTGCCTGGCCGATGGCCACGCAGTTGCGCACCCAGAAGCGTTCACGGTAGCCAGGCTGGAAGGACAGCTTGCGCGGTGTCGCCAAATCAGGCTGGCCGCCCGTGCGCCGCAGGTAAGCATGCAGGGCGTTGACGGCCTGCTCGTCGCTGCAGTGCGCGCTGGAATACACATAGCCGATGCCGCGCCGCGTCGGCAGGCCGATGTCCCAGATCCAGCCGTGGGCCTGTGCGGTGGACAGGGTCTGCGAAGCGATCGGGCTTTGCTCGTCGGGATAGGCCTGCTGCAGCGCCATCGCGCTGTCGTTGAACAGGATGTGCCGTTGCGGCAGCAGGGGCACGCCGAAGTGCTGCCCGAGCAGCAGCGAGTGCGAACCGGTGCAATCGATGAACAGGTCGGCCTCGATGGCGCCATGGCGGCGCGTTTGCAGCGCGGCGATGTCGCCATTGGCATGCGAGGTCACGGCCGTGACATGGTCGGCCACATGGCGCACCCGCAGCCGGTCGGTGCAATGGCGCCGCAGGAAGGTGCCGAACTTGCCCGCGTCCAGGTGGTAGCCGTAATTGGACACGGCCGCAAACTCCGGCGTGCCTACCTGCTTGGGCGCGCGCCCGTGCCGGCAAAGCTGCGGCTGGAAACTGACCAGGTCTGCAAAGGCGGCGTCGGGATGCGCCTGCTGCCAGCGCGCCGCCAGGTTGGCCTCGCCGTAACCGTGCGGCACGACGAAGGGATGGAAGTAGTGGTCGTCCTCGCTGCCGTCGACCCAGGCATTAAAGCGCGAACCCTGTTTGAAGGAAGCGTCGCACTGGCGCACGAAATCCGTCTCGGACACGCCGATGCGCGCCAGCGTGTCGCGCATGCTGGGCCAGGTGCCCTCGCCGACGCCGATGGGCGCCACGTCCGGTGATTCGAGCAGAGTCACGCGCAGGCGCGCACCCGGATGCGCCGCGTGTTCCGCCGCGATCACGCCGGCCGTGAGCCAGCCTGCCGAGCCACCGCCGACAATCACGACATGCTGAAGTTCCTGGGAGCTCATCATCACTTTCGAAAAAGGCAGGCCGCGACTGCGGCCTGTGAAAAATGCCGGGGCGGCACCACACCACCCCGGCATCGCGCCCCGGAACTCAGAACTTGTAGCGGGCCCCGAACATATAGCGCGGTCCGGACTGCGTCAGGCTGAGCACCATCATTTCGGTGCGCCCGTGCACGCGCTGCTGCTGGTCGGTGAGGTTGATCACCTCGAACTGGAAGCTCAGGTTCTTGTTGTAGGCATAGCCCACACTCAAGTCCAGCTGGCCGTACGGCTCGACGTACTGCGGGTTCGGCCCGGCCAGGTCGGTCGTCGAAGCGAGGAACTTGTCGCGCCAGTTGTAGGCTGCGCGGATGCTCCACTTGTTGTCTTCGTAGATACCCACCAGGTTGGCCGAGTTGCCGAGACCGACCAGCGCGAACTGGTCGCCGAAGCCGCGGTCGTTGTAGGTCAGGCCGGACTTCACATAGGTATAGTTGGCCTGGATGCCGAAGCCGCTGTTGCCGAACATGTGCTGCCAGTTGATTTCCGCGCCACGCAGGTTGGCCGACTGCGCGTTGACGTAGCTGGTGGTCTGGAAATTGATAATCGGGTCGAAGTCCTGGCCCGTGATGGTGCCGGTGATTTCGCCTTTCTCGTTGTCCGGCCCGCGCACCACGCCGGGCTGCCCGTTGAAGTTCTTGAAGATGAAATTGCGGATGCAGGCGGTGTCGGTGCTGATACAGCCCGCCCCCAGCGCCGCATTCCAGTACTTGCCGCCCACCGGCGTGTGCAGGCCCGGCTGCGGGATGCTGGTCACGGACTGGCCCGCGTAGTTGCTCAGCTTCTTGTAGAACAGGCCGAGCGAGACCACGCTGCGGTCGTCGTAATACCATTCGCCCGACAGGTCCAGGTTCTTCGACTTGACCGGCTTCAGACCCGGATTGCCGGTCGATGCCGAGTCGCCGTTCACGTTGGCCGTTGCGCCGATCGTGGTGCCGCCCTGGATCTGGTCATAGCGCGGGCGGCCGATGGTGACGCCGTAGCTGGCGCGCACCTTGATGTCCTGCCGCAGGTCGGCATCCCAGTCCACGCTCGGCAGCACATTGGTGTAGGAGCCGGTCTGCGAGGTGAAGGTCTTGCCGTCGAACTTGATCGGCAATTCGTTCTGCGACACCCAGGTCACCGCCACCGGCTTCACGGACAATGCCGTGGACAGCACGTCGGTCTTCTCATAACGCACGCCGACGCCGGTGTGCATCGGGATGGCCGTATCCCACTCCGTCACGAACTGCACGTAGGCGGACTTGGACTTCTCGCGCGTGCGGCGGTCGTAGTCCGGATTGGACAGGCTTGGCATGTACAGGTCCGGCTTGCCGGTCGCCTTGGCTGCGACCTCGCGCATGGCGGCGAAATTGAAGGTGTGGATCTGGTTGAACAGGGCCGGATCATCCACGCCATCCATCTTGCCGAAGTACTTGCGCAGGTCGTCCGCCACGAACAGCGACTGCGGATAGTCGGAAGCCTTGGAAGCGCCGCCCCAGGTATCGCTTTGCACCTGCTGGAAGGCGGAGCGGTTGCGCACGCGGGTGAAGGCGAGGCCGAAGTTCAGGTTGGAGGCTTCCATCAGTTTCAGGCTGCCGCTGCCCTGGGCCTGGTCCACCGTCATCTTCTGGTAGCCATCCTGGAACCAGGAACCGGAGACCTGCATCGGCGCCTTCACGAAGTCCGCCCCCTGGATGCTCAGCACCGGCATCTCGTGCTCGAAGTTGACGCGCGTATTGCCGCGGCTGAAGCTGACCGTGGCCAGGTCGTTGTTCGAGCCGAAGGGGCTGTCCGACTTCGATTCGGCGGTCGAGTGGTGGGCGTCGAACATCAGTTTCAGGCCGCTGGTGGGTTTCCACACCGCGTTGAAGCCGGTCGACTTGTTCTCCGACTTGGTGGCGTAATCGGCGCCGTTCATGGCGATATCCTGCGCCGTCACGTTCTCCTGGTAGAAGATCGGCGAAGCGATCGGGCCGCCGGTCCAGGAGGTCACGGAAGGACCCATATTGAACCAGGCGCTCAGCTCGTGCGACTTGGTCTGGATCTTGTTCTGCGAGTAGGTGTAGTCGAGGGTGGTGACCAGCTCATTCACCGGCTTGAACTGCAAGGTCAGCTGGCCGTTGGTACGCTGACGCTGCGAACCGCGCATGAAGTAGGAGATATTCTGCGGCACCGAATAGATGGTGTCTCCCGTCGGGCGGTTGGTGATGTTGCTGTAGCCGGCCTGGCCCGGCTGCGGGATGGTGCCCCAGTTGTTCTCGTCCGCGCGGAAGGGACCGCGCCAGCCATTGGTGATGGAGGCGGTGTTCACACCCAGGTTGCGTTCCTGGTAGCTGCCGCTGACCGCGATACCGAATTTGCCGTCGGCGAAGGTATTGCTGTAGATGCCCGAGATTTCCGGCGTGACCGAGGTATTAGCCTTGTCTTCCTTCGGCAGGTGGTCGTTCGAGCTGTCGTACACGCCCTTCATACCGATACTCGAATGCAGGCCCGGATTATCGAAAGGCCGCGCGGTAATGATATTGACCGTGGCGCCGATGCCGCCGGGCGGCGTGTCGGCGCGGCTGGTCTTGTAGACCTGGATCTGCTGGATCGCGTCGGACGCCAGGTTGGCAAAGTCGAAAGCGCGGCCATTCAGGTCGGCCAGGCTGGACGTCGGCATCTGGCGGCCGTTCAGCAGGATCATGTTCAGATCCGGGCCGACACCGCGCACGGTGACCTTGGCGCCCTCGCCATTGGTACGGTCGATCGAGACGCCGGAAATGCGCTGGATCGATTCGGCCAGGTTGGTATCGGGGAACTTACCGATGTCGTCGGCGACGATGCCGTCGACGATGCCGTCCGAATTGCGCTTGAGGTTCAGGGTGGACTGCATCGAGGCACGAATGCCCGACACGATGACCTTGGGCGCGTCGCCCGAATCCCCTGCGGACCTGACGGCCTCGGCGTCCTGTGCCTGGGCCGGCAGATAGCTGGCGCAGGCGCTGGCGACCGCCAGGCTGATCAGGGAGCGCCGGCTGAGCCGGCGTTGTGAAAACGTTTTCATGTAGTGATGCACGCTGTCTCCTGTTTTGTTTATTAGAAACGACTTCGGGTGCTGAACGGCTGTTGGCGTGGAAACGCCGGATACCGTGCCTTCCGCCCGGCGCTAGGGCCGCTTGGAAGCTGATACGACGAGGTATTACGGGATACGACGGAAAAACGACTTAGTTAAATCGAATTACTAATTAGAAAGGCAGGCTCAGGATAGGAGAAACGCAATAATTCGTCAATTGAACGAACAAATGCAGTGGCTGCAATGTTGCATGAATACAGCACTGACGGCTTCGTGTATGATCGGCGCACGCCCTACTTCCCCTACGAAATCCCATGATTGTCGCTGGCGACCAGCAGATGCTGAAGCAGATCAACCGCATGGCCCTGGTGCGCCAGTTATGCAGCCAGCCTGGGCTGTCGCGCGCAGCGCTGGCCGAGACCGTCGGGTTGACCAAGTCCACCGTCAGCATGCTGGTGCGGGAACTGCTGGACGAGGGCTGGTTGACCGAAAGCGAGCTGCGTTCGACCGGCGCCCTGGGCCGCCGCGCCACGCCGCTGCACATCGATGGCAGCCGCCTGGCCCTGCTGGGTGCGGACATGGGCATCGGCGAGGCCCGCCTCGTCGCCACCAATCTGCTGGGCGAAGTGCTGGCCGAACGCGTGCTGCCCTATGAAGACGCGAACGATCCCGCCGCTTGCATTGCCGATGCTGCCGCCGCCATGGCGGAGCTGGCGCGCCGAGGCGGCGCGCTGTCCGGCCGCACGGTGCTGGGCACGGGCGTGGGCCTGCACGGGGTGGTTGATGATGTGATGGGCATGCTGCACTATGCGCCCCACCTGGGCTGGCGCAATGTCGATGTGGCGGGCCAGTTGCGGGCGCATTTCGCCGGCACGGCCCTGGAAGGCTTGCCCCTCTACGTGCAGAACGAGGCAAACGTGGCGGCGCTGGCGGAAGTCGAATTCTCGGGCCAGGCCGATGCCGACCCGCTGATTTACCTGAGCATCGGCTATGGCGTGGGCTCGGGCATCATCGTCAACGGCCGCCTGCTGACTGGCCTGTACGGCTTCGCGGGCGAGGTCGGGCACACCATCCTGCAGCAGAATGGCCCGCCCTGCTCCTGTGGGCGGCGTGGCTGCGCCGATGCGCTGATCGGTCTGCAGGCCCTGATGGATGAAGTGTACGGCAAGCTGTCTGGCGCCGGCCCGGAGCAACTGGAACGCCTGTTCCGCGAATCCGAGGCCGGCGATCCGGCCGCCTGCAAGGCGATCGAAGCGGCGGGACGCAACCTTGGCGTGCTGCTGAATAATCTGTGGGTCGCTTTCGACCCGATGTGCATCGTGATCGGCGGCGCCGCGATTCGCCTCGGCGAGCGCTTCATCGAACCGGGACGGCGCGTGCTGAACGACTGCGCCAGCGCCACCCTGCTGCCCGCCCCCGCCATCCGCACGCCGCGTTTCGGCCTCAACGCCATCGCCATCGGCGGCAGCGCCATGGTGCGCCATTACCTGATGCGGCCCTTTGCCGGCGACGGCGTCGCGCGCCGCACCGGCAAGCCTGGCGAACCCTCCGCCATGGCCGCCGGCTTCTGGGCCTGGAGCTGAAGCCCTGTCAACCCTGCGCGGCCAGCGCGCCGGCGCCGTTGTCGTCGGCGCCGAGACGGTACCAGTCGACCTTGCGGGTCGCCACCATGATGCCCGCCAGGACCGCAAACAGCAGGATCGCGCCCAGCACCAGCGCATTGCTCTCAGAACTGAGCAAGCCATACAGCGCGCCATACAGCAGCGTCAACGCGGCGCCGAAGCCGATGCCGCGCAGGCGGTCGCGCAGCACGTGGACCAGGTAATAGCCGATCAGCACAATGCAGGCCGCGCTGGCCAGCACATAGGCCAGCAGGAAGTCGATGTGCTCGGACAGGCTTACCAGCAGCAGGAAGAACAAGGCCAGCGCCAGCCCCACCAGCGCATACTGCACCGGGTGGATCGGCAGGCGCTTCATCACTTCGAACAGGAAGAAGGCGGCAAAGGTCAGCGCCACGAAGAGCAGGCCGTACTTGGTGGCGCGGTCCGCCATCGAATACACGTTGACCGGCTCGATGAAGCTGGTGCGGATCACGTCCAGCGCCGGCGCGGACCGCTGGCCGGGCGCGGCGCCACGCTCGGCGCGCAGCAGCTGGTCCTGGGCTTCGGTCGCCAATGATGAAATGCGCCACACGGCCTGGAAGCCCTTGTCGCCGATCTCGCGCTGCTCCGGCAGGAAACGGCCGCCGAACTGAGGGTGCGGCCACGGCGACGCCATGACAAAGCGGT
>DASWYX010000650.1:0-3332 GCA_036404755.1 Pseudoduganella sp. | reverse complement strand
TGGATGGGCGTGGCATCGTTCCCGGCCGTGAAGAACAGCACCGGCGTGCCGTCCTTCGCATGGGAGGCGCTGCCGGACCAGATGCCGTCCGGCGCCAGCTCGCCGTTTTCCGGCGCCAGCGCCATCGGCAGCTCGCGCCAGTGCACCATGTCCGGGCTGGTCCAGTGGCCCCAGTGGATCTGGTGCCAGAAAGGGCCAAAGGGATTTTTCTGGAAGAAGAGGTGATAGTTGCCCTTGTAGTAGAAGGGCGCGTGCGGTTCATTCATCCAGCCGGAGTTGGGCATGGCGTGGAACTGCGGACGGTGACGGTCACCATCGAATACTTCCCGGCCCACGGTGACATCGCTCATCGTCAATACAGGGACCTTGCCGCCATGTGCCGCGAGGTCAGCCACCATGCTGTGTTTGAGTTCATCGGCGCTGGCGGCGCCGGCGCCGATGCGCACTTCGTCCATCAGGCCGAGGAAGCTGTTCAGTCGAAACACGCCTTCCAGCATCACCGGTTGCGAATGGCTGCCGACAACCAGTGGCCGCTGGGGCAGTGTGAACGTTCCGGCGGCCGGCGCCACGGCCTGGCCGACCTGCTCGCCGTTCAGATAGAGACGCACCCGGCGCGCCGCCGGATCGTAGCTGGCGGCGACAAAGGACCAGGCGTCGCGAGGCAGCACGGCGCTGCGTGAGCGCACGTCGATGTTCTCGTTGCCAAAGCCGAGGCGGATGCCCCAGGTGCCGAAGCGGTACATGCCGAAGGAGAAGCCCTGCCTGGCCTGCTCGTCGAACTGGCTGAGGAAGGCGGAGTAATTGCCGCCATCGCCCCATTCGAAGGCATGCGGCGCCACCCAGGCGCTCAGGGTCCAGCCACTCTGCAGCTGTGCCGCGGCGAGTGCGGGCACGTTCATATGCGTCGAATAGCCGTCGAACAGCAAGCAGCCGCCGCGGATGCAGGCCCGCGCGGGGCGCCACAGCGGATCGGAAGAGGGCTTGAATCGCGCGGGGTTGAAGACGTATTCGACCTTGTCGGCGCGGCCCGATACCGATTCCAGGGACAGACTGCCGCGCTGTTCATCGAAAGCCCAATGCGCGATATCGGCGGCTTGCCGCGAGTTGCCAGCGGCCGCGTTCACGCCGCCGCAACTGGCCGCCGCCAGCGCCGCCAGCAGAGCCGCCGCTTTCGCCGTGCGCATATTGTCCATCGTTGTCATTCCTGCCCCCAAAAGAAGTCGTCCGGGCGGTACAGGCCTTCCTCCCGCCGTAGCGGCATGGGATCGCTGATTGCGCCGACAAAGCTGCCGTCCGGTCCCGTATCGAGGAAGGCCAGCAGGCAGTCGCGCCCAGTCACGGGATCAGGCAGGATCTTGCCCGCGTAGCGCCTGCACGGTACATCGCCATCGAGGAAGCCCGGCGCGGGGCGCCACGGCCCAAGCGGGTGCTCCGCCACCAGATAGTGGGTGCCGGAGACGCCGCCATTCATCTGTGCGCGCTGCGCTTCCGTCCAGTGTTCGCGGATATTGCAGAACACGCAGTACCAGCGCCCATCCCGTTCGAATACCTGCGGCACTTCGAGCTGGCCGTAATGACCACCAGCGTAAACCGGCTCGGTTGCCGTCCACGTGACCAGGTCGGGGGACACGGCATGGCCGATCACGCCGCGCGCGAACTTCTCGCCGCCCTTGCGGCGGGCAGTGAAGAACATGTGATACAGGCCGTCCAGCTTTTGCGGCAGCACCCACGGATCGCGCCAGGCGCGGTCGTGCCAGCGTCCTTCCGCATGCTCCTCGTAATAGCGCTCGTCGATATCGAGCGCCAGGCCGTCACCCACGCGCTGCCACGGACCATCCAGGCTTTCGGCGGTCGCATGGCCGATGCGCTGGCGCATGCCGTTCTCGGCGCGGCAGGTGCCGGTGTAGAAGAGGTGGTAACGTCCCTCGGCGCGAATCACGGAGCCGGTCCAGGTGGTGTAGTCGTCCCACGATGGCGAGGCGGCGGGCGCGAACACCGTGCCGCGGTAATCCCACTGGCGCAGGTCGCGCGACACGGCGTGGCCAACGGATACGTTCCAGTGCCGCAGGTTGGGATCGCCGATGGAGCGGTCGGCCTGCAGGAAGAAAAGGTGCTGCAGGCCGTCTTCGGCATAGTGCCAGAAGTCCCAGATGAATTTGTCGTCGAGTTTGAGTGTCATAGTAAGCGTCGCGTGAATTAGCCCTTGATGCCCGAGCCCACCACCGAGGCGACGAATTGCCGCTGGAAGGCCAGGAACACCGCAAGCACTGGAAGGGTGACGACCGTTGCGTAAGCCATGATCTGTCCCCACGATTCGGACCGGCCGAAGAATTGCTGGATGCCCGGCTGCACGGGGCGCGCGCCAGTGCCCTGCACAACCATGATGGGCCAAAGATACTGGTTCCAGGCGGCGATGAACAGCACAATGGCCGCCGTGGCGATCACCGGTCCGCTATTGGGCATGATGATGCGCCAGTACAGGGTCCATGGCCCGGCGCCATCCATCTTGGCCGCTTCATCCAGCTCCTGCGGGATATCGCGGAAGAACTGGTAGAACAGGAAGACGCAGAAGGCATTGGCCAGGAAGGGGATAATCTGCACATGCAGGCTGTTGAACCAGCCCGTCTGCAGCGTCAGCGCGCCATGTTCGAGGGCAGGCCAGGGCAGGCGGGCCACCAGCGACAGCAGCGGAATGGCAATGACTTCGAAGGGCACGACCAGCAGTGCGACCACGAAGGCCAGCACCGCCTGCCGGCCGCCCCAGCGCAGCCGGCACAGGGCAAAGGCCAGCATGCTGTTCAGCAGGACGCCGCCCACCACCACCGAGCTGGCGATGATGGCGGAATTAAGCAGGAAAGACGGCAACTGGCTGCGGCTGAAGATTTCGCGGTAATTGTCCAGTGACCAGCTCTCCGCCGGCATATAGGACGACAGGCTGGCAATATTGCTGAAAATAGCGTCTTCGCTCTTGAAGGAGGAAGCAACCATGAACAGCAGCGGCGTGACGAATACGATGGCCAGCGCGCTCATGGCCAGCAGCATCAGGATACGGTGGGCGATTTTCATTGCTTGCCTCCTTTGGCCGCCAGGCGCTGCAGGGCTGATGCGCCGAGTACCACGCCGAAGAACACCAGTGCGATGGTGGAGCCGTAGCCGATGTCCTGTTCGCGGAATCCGCTGCGCACGGCATGGTAGACGACGGTGGATGTCGAGTCGAGCGGCCCGCCGCTGGTCATCACATCCACCTGGGTGAACAGGCCGAAAGCCATCAGCGTGGTGGTCACCAGTTCGTACACGATGGTGTTGCGCAGGCCCGGCAGCGTATCGTGGAC
>DASWYX010000649.1:0-3871 GCA_036404755.1 Pseudoduganella sp. | reverse complement strand
GATATTCAGGAGGATGCCGGACACCACGAACAAAGCCAGGTCATGGATGCCGAACATGGTCAAGCTCCCGCGCCGAGCGCCTGCGTGACCTGCACGAACTGCTCCAGCTTCGCCAGCGCTGCGCCGGACGCCACGGCCGCGCGAGCGCGCGCCAGGCCGTCCTCGATGGACGAAGCCACGCCCGCCGCATACAGCGCGGTGCCGGCATTCAGCGCCACGATATCGGAAGCCGGTCCCGGCTCGCCGCGCAACGCTTCCAGCACGCGCGCCTTGGACTCCTCGGGATTGGCCACCTTCAGGTTGCGGCTCGCAATCATCTGCAGGCCGAAATCTTCCGGATGAATCTCATATTCGCGGATCTCGCCGTTGACCAGTTCGCCGATCATCGTGCCGGCGCCCAGCGACACTTCATCCATATTGTCGCGGCCCCAGACCACGAGAGCATGCTGCGCACCCAGGCGCTGCAGCACGCGCACCTGGATGCCGACCAGGTCAGGGTGGAATACGCCCATCAGGATATTTGGCGCGCCGGCCGGATTGGTCAGCGGGCCAAGGATGTTGAAGATCGAGCGCACGCCCAGCTCGCGGCGCACCGGCGCCACGTGCTTCATCGCGGCGTGGTGATTCGGCGCGAACATGAAGCCGATGCCCGACTGCGCGATCGACTGCGCGATCTGCTCCGGCTTCAGGTTGATATTCGCGCCCAGCGATTCGATCAGGTCCGCGCTGCCGGACGAAGACGACACGCTGCGTCCACCGTGTTTCGCTACGCGCGCACCTGCCGCCGCAGCGACGAACATCGAAGCGGAAGAGATATTGAAGGTATGCGCACCGTCGCCGCCGGTGCCGACGATGTCGACCAGGTTGCTGGTATCGGCCATCGGCACCTTGGTGGAAAACTCGCGCAGTACCTGCGCGGCCGCCGTGATCTCGCCGATCGTCTCCTTCTTCACGCGCAGGCCCATCGTCAGCGCCGCCACC
Organism: Pseudoduganella sp.; assembly: GCA_036404755.1. Lineage (GTDB taxonomy): Bacteria > Pseudomonadota > Gammaproteobacteria > Burkholderiales > Burkholderiaceae_D > Rugamonas. The sequence goes on along the minus strand of DASWYX010000649.1, from coordinate 2,890 downwards.
ATGACGGGCGACATCTCGCCGGACATGATCTGGCGGAACAGGTGCAGCATCTCGTCGTGGAAAATCTCGCGGTGCTCGATGCAGCGCACCAGAGCTTCTTGATAAGTGATGGTCATGATGCGTCCTTCTCTTTAGCGTTCGAGGAAATTCTTCAGCAGGGCGTGGCCGTGTTCGGACAGGATGGACTCAGGGTGGAACTGCACACCCTCGATGTCGTACTCCTTGTGCCGCACGCCCATGATTTCGCCGTCGTCGGTCCATGCTGTCACTTCCAGGCAGGAAGGCAGGGAGGATCGCTCGATTGCCAAAGAATGGTAGCGAATGACGGTGAACGGGCTGGGTAAGCCCTGGAACACGCCAACGCCGGTATGCGCTATGAGAGAAGTTTTGCCATGCATGACTTGCTTGGCGCGGATGACTTTACCGCCAAAGGCTTCGCCGATGGCCTGGTGACCCAGGCACACGCCCAGGATTGGTTTCTTGCCCGCGAAGTACTTCAGCACCTCGACGGAAATGCCTGCCTGCGCCGGCGCTTTCGGGCCGGGCGAAATGCAGATGCGGTCCGGATTCAGCGCTTCGATTTCCGCGATGGTGATTTCATCGTTGCGGTAGGTGCGCACGTCCTCGCCCAGTTCACCGAAATACTGCACGATGTTGTAGGTGAAGGAGTCGTAGTTGTCGATCATCAGCAGCATTTTCAGAACTCCCCATCCAGGCCATCTTGCACTTGCTCGGCGGCGCGCAGCACGGCGCGCGCCTTGTTTTCAGTTTCCTGCCATTCCATTTCCGGTATCGAATCGGCGACGATGCCGGCGGCGGCCTGCACATACAGCATGCCGTCCTTGATCACGCCGGTGCGGATCGCGATCGCCACATCCATCTCGCCGCCGAAGGAGAGGTAGCCGCAGGCGCCGCCATAGATGCCGCGCTTGCTGATTTCCAGCTCGTCGATGATTTCCATCGCACGCACCTTCGGCGCACCGGTCAGGGTGCCGGCCGGGAAGGTGGCGCGCAGCACGTCCAGGTTTGACATGCCCTTCTTCAGTTTGCCCTCCACGTTGGAGACGATGTGCTGCACGTGAGAGTACTTTTCGATGACCATCTTGTCGGTCACCTTCACGCTGCCGATATCCGAGATGCGGCCTAGGTCATTGCGCGCCAGGTCGATCAGCATCACGTGTTCGGCGATTTCCTTCGGATCGTTCAGCAGTTCTTCCGCCAGCTGGGCGTCGCGCTCCGGCGTGGAGCCGCGCGGGCGGGTGCCGGCGATCGGGCGCAGCGTGACTTTCTTTTCGCCGTCCGGCAGGGTCTCGTTGCGCACCAGGATTTCCGGCGACGCGCCGACGATCTGCATGTCGCCGAAATTGTAGAAGTACATATACGGCGAAGGATTCAGCGAGCGCAGCGCGCGGTAGAGGCTGAGCGGCGCATCGACATAAGGCTTGCGCAGGCGCTGGCCGATCTGCACCTGCATCAGGTCACCGGCCATCACGTATTCGTGGGCCTTGTCGACTGCTGCGAGGTAGTCTTCCTTCTTGAAGTCGCGGATGATTTCAGTGCGCACCGAAGGCGTGGTCACCGGCGCATCGACGCCGCGGCGCAGCAGGGCGCGCAAGTCCTTCAGGCGCTGGCGCGCTTTGGCAAAGGCTTCCGGCTGCGACGGATCGGCGTATACGATCAGATAGAGCTTGCCGGAGATATTGTCGATCACCGCCAGTTCTTCGGTCACCATCAGCTGGATGTCCGGCAGGCCCAGGTCATCCTTCGGCTGCGAGTGGGCCAGCTTCTTTTCGATATGGCGCACGGTGTCGTAGCCGAAGTAGCCGGCCAGGCCGCCGCAGAAGCGCGGCATGCCGGGGCGCACGGCCACCTTGAAGCGGGCCTGGTATTGCTCGATGAATTCCAGCGGATTGCCTTCGTGGCTCTCGATCACCTGGCCATTCTTCACGACTTCGGTCAGCTGCCCGTTGGTGCGCAGCAGCGTGGTGGCGGGCAGGCCGATGAAGGAGTAGCGGCCGAAGCGCTCGCCGCCGACCACGGACTCCAGCAGGAAGGTGTTCTTGCCGTAGTTCTGGGTCTGCGCCAGCTTCAGGTACAGGGTGAGCGGGGTTTCGAGGTCGGCAAAGGCTTCCGCGATCAGTGGAATGCGGTTGTAGCCCTCGGTGGCCAGGGATTTGAATTCGAGTTCGGTCATGTTCTTCTCCATTCCGCCAGCTTGGATGAGTTGGTGGCGGTGTGGTTGCAAAAAACCTGCCGGAGCGGAGGACACACGTGCGCCGGCAGCAATCAAGACTGCGTCAGGATTGCCAGCGTCGCCACAGCCAGGCCTCAATCGAGCCCCGGTGGGTTACATTGTGTCTTTTGCGAAGAAACATTTTCGGTTCAGATAGCGCTGTTTTGCGTACTAATAAGGTCTGCTGCGTGCAGAAGCGTGTCAACTATACCATCGGAATCCGTTTCGTGTATAGATACTCCGTGGTTATATCCATATGGCACGGTGAGCACAGGGCAGCCTGCGGCGCGTGCGGCCTGGGCGTCGTTGGACGAATCGCCGATGGCCACAACCTGCGCCGGCTGCAGCCCGAAGAAGTCGCACGCGGCCAGCAGCGGCATCGGGTGGGGCTTCTTCTTTGCGAAGGAATCGCCTCCGTACAGGACTTCGAAATAGCCGTCCAGCCCCTTGAGCTTCAGCAGCGGCAGGGCGAAGGCGAGGGGCTTGTTGGTGACGCAGGCCAGGCGCAGTCCCGCGTCGCGCATGGCGCGCAGGCCCGCTTCCACGTCTGCATACACGGCGCTGTGCTGGCCGTTGATATCGAGGTAATGGCGCTGGTAGGACTCCATCGCCTGCGCGAAGCGCTCTTCCACGCCCGCTTCGTCGAAATCGAGGGCG
>DASWYX010000648.1:0-3580 GCA_036404755.1 Pseudoduganella sp. | reverse complement strand
TAAAACCGTTCCATACCGCGTCGTAGTCCGGCTGCAGTTGCGGCGCCTGCATGGCGTACGCGCTGGGCCAGAATGGATAGCGCGACTCGAACATGAATGCCAGCGTGTTATCCAGGTAGTGCGGCTGAAGTTGGGCTGTGCTGGCGCGTTCGAAGGTGGTGACGTCCGGGCCGTGCGCCTGCATCGCGTTGTGCAGGCTGATGCCGCCCGGGACGAAGCCTTCCGCCTTGGCGTCATACACGCCTTTGACCAGGCCCATTAACTCGCTCATCACATTGCGATGGAACCAGGGCGGACGGAAGGTGTCTTCGCTGACTTGCCAGCGCGGCGGGAAGATCACGAAATCGCAGTTGGCCACGCCGGCAATATCGGACGGCGAAGTGAGCACCGTGTTGATCGAAGGGTCCGGGTGGTCGAAACTGACTGAATTGATCGCCATGAAGCGCGACAGGTCATACTTGAATGGCGCCAGGTTGCCATGCCATGCCACGACATTGAGCGGTGAGGTGGCTGCCGCCGCGGTCCACAACACGCCATTGACTTTGTTCACGTGTTCCACTGCGCCGCGTACGTCTTCTTCAACTGCGGCCTGTGGATAGAGAAAATCGCGTGCATTGGCCAGCCCATTGGAGCCGATGGGCCCTAATTCCGGGAGCTGGAATGGTTGGCCGAAGTTCTCGCAGACATAACCGCGTGCACTGCCATCGGGCAGGTCGCAGCGAAAGCGTATGCCGCGCGGCACCAGCGCAATTTCCCCCGGCCCCACGCAAAGGCGTCCAAGCTCCGTATGCAGCAGCAGACGGCCCTGTTGCGGCACGAAGAGCAGTTCACCGTCCGCATCCATGAAGTAGCGCCTGCCGGTGGAGGTATTGGCGCCATACACGTGGATGGCGCAACCAAGCTGCTGTTCCGGTCCGCCGTTGGTCGCCATGGTGACCAGGCCGTCGATCAGGTCAGTCGGCGTATCCGGCAGCGGCTGCGGATCCCAGCGCAGGCGATTGGCCGGCAGGATTGCCCCAGCCTCCGGCCGGCTACGCAGCGGGCCTGACGGCAGGGGCACGAACCTGCCATGCGCCGCCGACGGCAGCGAGCGGTACATCCAGCTACGCCGGTTATGGACGCGCGGCGCGGTGAAGGCGCTGCCCGAGAGCAGTTCGGCATATAAGCCGAGCGGCACGCGCTGCGGTGAGTTGCGTCCGACCGGCAGGGCGCCGGGTACGGACTCGCTGGCGAACTCGTTGCCAAAGCCGCTTAGGTAAGGCAGCTCGTCATGCGGCAAGGCCGTCATTCCCGCGCCTCTTGATAGCGGGCGATGGATTGATCGATGGCGCCGAACACGGAGCTACCGGCGCGGTCGAACATTTCAATGCGCACGGTGTCGCCGAATTTCATGAACGGCGTCTGGGGCGAGCCTTGCGCCACGGCTTCCAGCGCGCGTGCCTCGGAGATGCAGGCAAAGCCGTTGCTGCGGTCGTGGTTGGAAATGGTGCCGGAGCCGATGATGGTGCCGGCGCCCAGCGAGCGGGTCTTGGCTGCGTGGGCGATCAGGGCCGGAAAGTCAAAGTACATATCGATCCCGGCGCTTGGCTGACCCAGGCGGCGGCCATTTACGTGTACCGTCAGAGGCAGGTGCAGTTTGCCGCCATCCCAGGCGTCGCCCAGTTCGTCCGGTGTGACCGCGACTGGTGAAAAGGCGGTTTGGCCCTTGCCATTCAGGAAGCCGAATCCCTTGTTCAGTTCTGCCGGAATCACGTGGCGCAGCGAGATGTCGTTCACCAGCATGAAGAGCTTGATGTGCCTGCCGGCCTGCTCGGCGCTGGAGAGCATCGGGACATCGTCCAGGATCACCGCCACTTCGCCTTCCAGGTCGATACCCCAGCCTTCGTCCGCAGCCAGCACCGGGTCGCGCGGGCCGATGAAATATTCCGAGCCACCCTGGTACATGATGGGTTCATGGTACAGCTCACGGCTCATCTCGACGCCGCGGGCCTGGCGCACCAGCTCCACATGGCTAAGGTAGGCGCTGCCGTCCAGCCACTGGTATGACCGCGGCAGCGGCGATTCGGCGTTGGCGGGATCGAAGGCGAAGCTGCCTGGCAAAGGGCCCTTGTTAAGGTGGCTGTAGACCGTCTGCAGCAAGGGCTCGGCGTTCTGCCAATCCTCAATGGCTTGCTGCAAGGTGGAGGCGATGTCCGGCACCGCAATCGCGCGCGAGAGATCGCTGGAGACTACTACCAGCACGCCATCGCGCGTGCCATTTTTCATCGATGCTAATTTCATGACTGTCCTATGAGTGTGTGGTGCGGCATCAGGCGCGCAGGAAGGCTTCAATCCGGGTCGCGAGCGCCACCGGGGTTTCGTTGACCGGGTAGTGGCCGGCGTTGTCCAGCACGGCCAGTTCGGCATTGGGATAGCTGCGCAGCCAGGTGTGCGCCATGACTTCCGCCGTCAGGCTCGGGTCGTGGGCGCCGACCAGTACCTGGACCGGTACCGGATGGCCCGCGACGTCGTTGGCGAAGTCGCTGCGCGCCCAGGAATTCAGGTAGGCGCCGAAGGCTTCAGCGCGGGAGTCCTGCTGCGACTGGCGCGCCATGCGCTCCACCCAGGCGGAGGAAAGGCGGCTGCCGGTGCTGTAGTCGATGATGGCCTTGCGCGCCATGAGGCTTTGCGCAGCGCTTGAAAACAGTTCCCAGCCAGGCTCATCGAAAGGTACGCCGCTGGCCGGCACCGGCGTAATAGCGACAAGCTTGCGCACGCGTTGAGGCGCCGCCAGCAGCAGGTGCTGGATCGCGACGCCGCCCATCGAGTGTCCCATGAGACTGAATTTGTCCAGGCCCAGTTGGTCGGCCAGCGCCAGGGCATCGCGCGCCACTTCGGCCATCGTGTATTCGCCTTCCAATGCGCGCGCTTCGCCGTAGCCGCGGCAGTCCATGAATACATAAGTAAATTCCTCGGAATTGAGTGCTGCGTGCAGCGGCTCCCAGGAGCGCGCGCTGCCGAACCAGCCGTGCAGCGCAAGTACCTTGTGTGGGCCACGGCCCAGGGTAATGTATCGGTTCGCCATTTTCGTCCTTACGTCTGTGTGAGTGAAACGTGCAGGCTTATGATCTGCGCACGGCGTGCGATGGCGATACCCTCAGCGTGCGGCCACTTACCAAATCGTCCGATTTTTTAACGTGTCGCGCGCAAGCCAGTATTGGCGGGAATCTGTTTGACGCTGCATTTCTGATCAGCCTAGAATGGGCTTATGCGAAATGAAACGAATGCTCTCGGCCAGTCAACCCTGATGCAAGGCGAATATGGGCGTGTCACGTTGAACCTTGCGGCGCGCCCGCTGGTGGAACACGCGCATTCGGAATACAACTGCATTTTCAAGATTGGCGGCGGCGATACGCCGTTCCGCGTGGACGGTAAGCCCTTCCTGTTGGAAGACAATACCGCCATGTTGATCAATCCCTGGCAACCGCATGCCAAGCTGGCGAGCCTGGATGGCCCCACTGTGGCATTGACGCTGCTGCTGGAGGGGGCATGGCTCAGTGACGTACTGGGCTTGCATGCGCCCTTGCGTGCGGCCTTGTTT
>DASWYX010000647.1:0-5653 GCA_036404755.1 Pseudoduganella sp. | reverse complement strand
TTCGCCCCGACCCGGCCATGCCCCATCAATAACTCGGCCACCAGCAGGCCAGCGCGCAGCGGGGCACCAGCGCGACAGCACCAACCGGCGCCTGGTGGGAAAGTTTTGGCGACCCACAACTGAGTCGCCTGGTTGCCCTGGCACTGCGCCAGAACCTTGACATCGCCCAGGCCGCGGCCCGCATCACGCAGGTCAGGGCCGGACTGGCGTCAGCCAATGCGGCACTCCTACCTTCTGGCAGCATCAGCGCCCAGGGCGCGCGCGCCCACCAATCGCTGGAAACGCCTTTGGGCCAGATCTTGAATTCAGTTCCAGGCTACGATCGGAATGGCAATGCGTATGAGGTCAATCTCGGAGCGTCCTGGGAACTGGACTTGTTCGGCGGCTTGCGCCGCGAGCGCGAGGCTGCAGTAGCCGAGTACCAGGCTTCCGAGGCTGGCGCAGCGGCAGTGCAATTGGCCGTGGCGGCCCAGACGGCCGATCTTTACATGACCATCCGCGGCCTGCAGATCCGTCTTGACGTCGCAGGCCGGCAAATTCAGACCCAGCAGGAACTACTGGCCAAGATAAACCAGCTGTACGACCAGGGCCTGGCAGCCGAATTACAAGTACGGCAAACCGAGGGCGCGCTGGCGCAGGTACGGGCGACGGTGCCTGTGTTGCAGACTGGCCTGGATGCGGCCATGAATGCATTGGACGTGATACTCGGCAGCGCGCCTGGAACGCACCGGCAGGATCTGGCCGAGGCGCGCGGCGTGCTTCCCGCCCTCCCAGATATCGCTGCCGTCGGGTCGCCACGCGACCTGCTCCGGCGCCGGCCCGACCTGATCGTTGCCGAACGTCGACTTGCGGCATCGAATGCCCGAATCGGAGCAGCAACGGCCGAATATTATCCAAAGCTGTCCCTGAGCGGACTGCTTGGCAGCGCAACAGCTATATCGGCAGGCAACCTGTTCTCCAGCAGCTCAAACCAGGCAGTTGGAGTACTAGGCTTGCGCTGGCGCCTGTTCGATTTCGCGCGTATCAATGCGCAGATTGACGTGGCCAAAGGCCGCGAGGCCGAGGCGCTGGCAGCCTATCGCCTGTCAGCCCTGCATGCCGTGGAAGATGTGGAGAATGCCCTTTCCGCCTTGGTAAACCGCGAACAGCAAGCCAGCATCCTCGCCGACGGCGTGAATTCGCTGGTACGTGCGCGCGCGGCCTCATTTGCCGCCTACCAGCAGGGAGTCGTGAGCCTGGTCGAAGTGCTGCAGGCAGATGAAAACCTGCTGCGTGCCACCGACACCCAGGCACAGGCTCAAACCGAGTCCGCCCGCGCCGCCATCGCGGCTTTCAAAGCGCTGGGCGGCTGACGGCCCCAAACCCGGCGCGCTCCAAATAGCAGCGGGGCCATGTCTGGCGCCAGACATGGCCCCGTGCACGAACCCGATCAGGCCGGCTGGTCTGCCTTCTCTTCAGGCGCGGCGTCGGCTACCGTTGCTTCGGTCGTCAGCAGCAGGCCGGCGATGGAAGCGGCGTTCTGGAGCGCGGTGCGGGTGACCTTGGTCGGATCGATCACGCCGTTTTCCACCAGATCGACATACTCGCCGGTGGCAGCGTTGTAGCCGAAGTTGCCCTTGCCCTCCGCGACCTTGGCCACCACCACGGACGATTCCTCACCGGCATTCGAGACAATCACGCGCAATGGCGCCTCCAGTGCGCGCAGCACGATCTGCACGCCTGCGTGCTGGTCGGCATTGGCGCCTTTCAACTGGGTGATGGCGGCACGCGCGCGCAACAGGGCCACGCCGCCGCCCGGAACGATGCCTTCCTCCACGGCCGCGCGGGTGGCGTGCAGGGCATCGTCCACGCGATCGCGCTTCTCCTTCATTTCCACTTCGGTGGCTGCTCCAACCTTGATCACAGCCACGCCGCCGGCCAGCTTGGCGACACGCTCCTGCAGCTTTTCCTTGTCGTAGTCGCTGGTGGCCTGCTCGATCTGGGCCTGGATGGACGCCTCGCGTGCATCGATGCGCTTCTGCTCGCCGGCACCGTCGATGATGATGGTGGCCTCCTTCTGCACGTCGATGCGCTTGGCGCTGCCCAGGTGTTCCAGCGTGGCTTTTTCCAGCGTGTGACCGGTCTCTTCCGAAATCACGGTGGCGCCGGTCAGCACGGCGATATCTTCCAGCATGGCCTTGCGGCGGTCGCCGAAGCCCGGCGCCTTGACGGCGGCCACTTTCAGAATGCCGCGCACCGAGTTCACCACCAGCGTTGCCAGCGCTTCGCCTTCCACGTCTTCCGCGACGATGAACAATGGCTTGCCGGCCTTGGCCGACAGCTCCAGCACCGGCAGCAGTTCGCGGATATTGCTGATCTTCTTGTCGTACAGGAGAACCAGCGGATCATCCAGGCGCGCCAACTGCTTGTCCGGATCATTGATGAAGTATGGGCTCAGGTAGCCGCGGTCAAACTGCATGCCTTCCACAACATCCAGTTCGTTCTCCAGCGACTTGCCGTCTTCCACGGTAATGACGCCTTCCTTGCCGACCTTCTCCATGGCCTGGGCGATGATGTCGCCGATGGCGCTGTCGGAATTGGCCGAGATGGCGCCGACTTGCGCGATCTCCTTGCCGGTGGCGATCGGGCGCGAGATCGCCTTCAACTCAGTGATTGCTGCGGCGACGGCCTGGTCGATGCCACGTTTGAGGTCCATCGGATTCATGCCGGCCGCCACGTATTTCATGCCTTCCTGGACGATGGCCTGGGCCAGCACCGTGGCAGTGGTGGTGCCATCGCCAGCCACATCGGCGGTCTTGGAAGCTACCTGCTTGACCACTTGCGCACCCATGTTTTCCAGGCGGTCCTTCAACTCGATTTCCTTGGCGACCGAGACGCCATCCTTGGTAATCGTCGGCGCGCAGAAGCTGCGCTCGATCACTACATTGCGGCCTTTCGGGCCCAGCGTCACCTTGACGGCATTGGCCAGGACATTGACGCCCTTGACGATGCGGGTGCGGGCGTCCTCATTGAACTGAACGTCTTTTGCAGTCATGTTCTTTCTCCCTAAAACGCGTTGGACTCAAGCGGCTTTGACGTAGGCTGCGGCGTGCTCGATTACGCCGAGGATGTCCTCCTCGCGCAGCACCAGCAATTCTTCGCCATCAAGCTTGACGGCCTGCCCGGCGTATTTGCCGAACAGGACGTGATCGCCGACCTTTACCGCCAGCGGGCGCAGCTCGCCCTCAGGCAAGGGGCGCCCTTGGCCCACGGCCAGCACTTCGCCCTGCTCGGGCTTCTCGGCGGCGGAATCGGGAATCACAATGCCGGAGGCGGTTTGGCGTTGCATTTCAATTCGCTTCACAATAACCCGGTCATAGAGGGGACGAATGTTCATCTCTTCAATCTCCAAATGGTAGTCAGATCATTTAAAAGTGAATCGGTCCAGACAATGCTGGAGCCAGAGTTCAGCGATTCCGGAAATATGTTTTCGAATTTTCATTTTCAAGACGGCTGCCGCGGGCAGTTTGTAACAAAATGTTTCACGGCAGGATCAGGTGGGTGTGATGCCCAAGCTGGTACACCACCCGCCGTCCCGGCGCTGGTGGCGACGGCCGCACCGGACAGTCGGACTGCCGACCGCCGTCCGCGCCCAGGCTGTCGTCGGCCGGGCCGATACCTGCCCACACGCCGCCTTTGACGGGCTGGAACAGCCACTGCTGATAGCCGCGCTGCGCCGCCAGTGCCATCTGTTCCAGGCGCACGTCCAGGTCTCCGCCGAGCACCGGTTCGTCCGCATAGCCGGCAGCGTTGTCGCCGAACGCGAGCCGGCAGGCAAACGCTTCACTGGTGGACGCGCCGGCAGTGTTGCAGGCTCGCAGTTGCTGGCGCTCCAGCTGCCACGCGCCCAGGCGCCAGGCAGCTTCCAGCAGCGCCTCCTCCGCCGCCGTGGTGCTCAGCCCGGGACCGTCGAAGTGCAGCGCCGAACTGGGCACTGCGCGCGCCGGCATCGGAACGCCGTCCAGCTGCAAAGGCGTCGCGCGGCGGAAGCCGTGCCAATGCAGAAACAGCAGCAAGGGGGAATCGGGCCACTCGGCGCGCGTGGCGCTGACGGCAAAGAGCGGCAAGCCCATGGCGGAAATTTGCTCAGAGACTGCATCGAAGATTTGCATGGCAAAGTCCTCCCGCCGCAGCCTCAATGCACAGTGGTTCTGCTGCGCGCCGCCGCGTCCGGCATGGCTGGGGCGGCACGGCCCATCAGCAGCCCCTCGCAAAGCGCAGCCTGGCGCTGCGCCGCCGCCAGGGCCTGCATATAGTTTCGAAGCTGGACCAGCGGCGGTACATTGCCGCGTCCTTTCATTGCACGCGCGCCCAGGAGGGCGATTTCGGTCATTAGCCGGCTGGCCTTGTCATGCGCGTCGCGCAAGGTTGCCAGGCTTTCAAGTAGAGCCTCCTCATGTTCCATAGCTACTCCTCCATGAATACATATCAGGGCAAATTATCTAGGGACCGCGATTGGAATTATCAAGTTCCTTCCGGCGGCGGTCCCGCGACCACTACTTCTTTGTGGCCCGCCGCCTGGCTGTTGTTGCTGAAGGCGGCGCGCACTTCGTCGGCGGTCTGCTGTGGCGCCTGGAGATGAGGATAGTGCCCGAGCTTGGGCAGAATCGCGAGCGGCGCATTGGTGCGCCTGGCGAACTCTTCACCCATTTCCTTCCTGATGTAGATGTCGTTCTCCCCCCACAGCACCTTCACCGGCACCTTCAGCTTCGCCATGTTCGCTTCAAAGTCATCTTCGTCGCGGTTGAAATGCGAGTAGTAGTGGTAGAACGCATCGGCGGACGTGATCGCGCCGCCCCACCCTTGTGCCATATCGTCCCTGAACTCCTGCGGCAGCGGGTAGCGCTGCTCCGCGGACATGCCGCGGAAGAAGGCATTGGCCAGGATTTCATCCCGGTTCTTGTTCATCGCCGCATGCACGACATCGGCCGAAGGCTTGGTCTTCAGCCCTTGCAGCGTCTCATACATGAATTGCGGACGATTGAACGGGGCGAAGTCGCCGACGATGATCTGCCGGGCGATGTCGGGCTGCTCCAGCGCGGCCAGCAAGGGCGGCAAGGCGCCGATGTCCGTCGCATAGATCACCAGCCGCGAGCGGTCGATGCCGGAGGCGCGGATATAGTCCGCCAGCACGTGCGCATAATCACGCGGCGCATACGCGAAACGCTCGGGGTCTGGGCGCGAAGACTGGCCATATCCGGGCCAGTCGAAGGCGTGCACTTCATAATCGCTGGACAGCGATTCCGCAATCGGCTTCCAGGCATACATCGTCTCCGGGAAGCCATGCAGGAACAGCACGACGCCCTTGGCATGGGCGGGACGATAGACCATCCGACGCAGTTTGATATCCGGATTGACCTGTATTTCGCCGATCTCCGCTTTAGGTGCGGCAGCGGTCGCAGGCAGATTGCTGCAGGCGACCAGACCCAGGGCCAGTGCGGTAACGGCTGTTGCGGTTGCCAGGCGTTTAACGGAAGGTTTCATGATTTCGCTTTCAATTATGGTGCATATACACCAATTAACTTAAAAAGATGGCGGCATCACATGCCGCCGGGATGCCCCCACTATAGTGTATATGCACCATTAGTCAAGGGCCAGCTCAAAAAATCTTTCG
>DASWYX010000646.1:0-3671 GCA_036404755.1 Pseudoduganella sp. | reverse complement strand
GTCGGTGATGCCGACGTACTCGGCGCGCCCAATGTCCGCCAGGTACGAGTGCTCGGGCCCGACGCCGGGGTAGTCCAGTCCGGCGCTGATGCTGTGCGTCTCGGTGATCTGGCCGTTGTCGTCCTGCAGCAGGTAGGTGCGGTTGCCGTGCAGCACGCCCGGGCTGCCGCGCAGGATGGAGGCGGAATGCTTGCCGCTGTCCAGGCCTTCGCCCGCGGCCTCCACGCCCACCAGGCGCGTGTTCTCGAAGGGGATGTAGGGGTAGAAGATGCCCATGGCGTTGCTGCCGCCGCCCACGCAGGCAACCACCACGTCGGGCTGCTTGCCCTGCATCTCGCCGGTGATGCCCTGCTGCGAGAGCATGCCGGGCATCTGCTCGATGCACTCGTTGCCGATCACGCTCTGGAAGTCGCGCACCATGGTGGGGTAGGGGTGCGGGCCGGCCACGGTGCCGATGATGTAGAAGGTGTCCTCCACGTTCGTCACCCAGTCGCGCATCGCTTCATTGAGCGCGTCCTTCAGGGTGCGGCTGCCCGATTCCACCGGCACCACGGTGGCGCCCAGCAGTTTCATGCGGTACACGTTCTGCGCCTGGCGCTTCACGTCCTCGCTGCCCATGTAGACCACGCATTCGAGGCCGAAGCGCGCGCAGATGGTGGCGGTGGCCACGCCGTGCTGGCCCGCGCCCGTCTCGGCGATGATGCGTTTCTTGCCCATGCGCCTGGCCAGCAGGGCTTGGCCGATCACGTTATTGATCTTGTGCGCGCCGGTGTGGTTCAGGTCTTCGCGCTTCAGGAAAATCTGGGCGCCGCCCGCGATTTCGGACCAGCGCTTGGCGTGGTAGATCGGCGAAGGACGGCCGACGAAGTGCTTCAGCTCGTAGCGGAACTCTTCGAGGAAAATCTCGTCCTTGCTGTATTTGGCGTAGGCTTCGCGCAGCTCGGACAGCGCGTAGCTCAGGGTTTCGGCGACGAAGGAGCCGCCGTAGGGGCCGAAGTGGCCGGTGGCATCCGGCAGGTGATAGCTGGTGGCGTGGAACAGGTGTGCCGGTGGCGTGTCAACAGGGGTTTTCATTGTGCGATCTTTCAATAGTGGCATCGGCTGCCCGCACACCGCGGATGAAGTCCGCGATCAGGCGGGCGTCCTTGATGCCCTTGGCGCGCTCGACGCCACTACTGACGTCAACCGCGTAAGGGCGAACGCTGGCAACCGCGCCAGTCACGTTTGCAACGCTCAAGCCACCACTCAAAACGGCCCGATGCGCGAGATCTTTTGGAATGAGAGACCAATCGAATACCTTTCCTGCGCCGCCATAGGCATCCACGTAAGTGTCGAGCAAGAGGCCCGAGAACAGCCTGCTGGATGCGCGGCATAGTGCCTCGTATTCTAACAGCTCGGCCGGGGCGGTGTCCGGTTTTACGCGGAAGGCGCGCATGAAGGCGCGGTTCGCCGCCTGCGCCGCCTGCGCGCACTGTCCGGCCGTTTCATCGCCGTGGAATTGCAGCAGCGACACGGGCGCCACCGCCACCGTAGCGGCCACCTCCTCCGCGCCGGCGTTGACAAAGAGGCCAGTCGCGGTGACGAAAGGCGGCAGCAGTGCGATCAGCTCGGCGGCGCGCTGCGGCGTCACGTAGCGCGGGCTCTTGGGATAGAACACGAAGCCGACCGCATCGGCGCCGGCCGCCACGGCGGCGTGAATATCTTCTTCGCGGCTCAGGCCGCAGATCTTGATGCGCGTGCGGGACATGGTGTTTCCTAGAAAGCGGGCAGGATGCGGGGCTCTTCGTAAGGCAGGCCCCATTTGGGATCGTACTCGATCTTCGCCAGATACAGGCCGTCCGGCATGAAGGTCGGCGCGGCAACGGTGCGGTCGCGCCCTGCCAGCAGGCGGCCGAGCCAGCCCGTGTCCTCGCGGCCCTGGCCGACATAGACCAGCGAGCCGACCAGGTTGCGCACCATATGGTGCAGGAAGGCGTTGGCGCGCAGGGTGAACAGGATCATGTCGCCGTGGCGCTCGATGTCGATCTCGTACATTTCCTTCACCGGCGTCCTGGCCTGGCACATGGAGGCGCGGAAGGCGGTGAAGTCGTGGGTGCCGATCAGCGGCTTGACGGCTTCGCGCATGCGCTCCACGTCCAGCGGACGGTGCGAGAAGCCGGCGCGCCCCGCCAGCAGCGGCGAACGCACCTGGTGATTGAACAGCAGGTAATGGTAGGTGCGGGAACGGGCGCTGAAGCGGGCGTGGAATTCATCTTCCTGCGTGGGCGCGTCCGGCAGGTATTTGGCCCAGCGCACGCCGATCGAGTCCGGCAGGAAGGCATTGATGCCGCGCACCCAGGCGTGCGGCTCGCGCACCAGGTCCGTATCGAAGTGAACGACCTGGCCCATGGCATGCACGCCGGCGTCCGTGCGGCCGGCACAGATGGTGCCGATGCGGACGCAGGCGAACTTCTCGATGGCCTCTTCCAGCTTGTTCTGCACGGTCTGGCCGTGCGGCTGGATCTGGTAGCCGAGCCAGTCGGCGCCGTTGTACTGGACCCCTAATGCGATGCGTTTCAATTGAACTCCCCGTTCTGCGAGCGGGGATTATAACGTTTAGCCCAGCTGGGCGCGCATCGTCGAGGCACGGGCGATTTGCTCGTCGCTGCCGCCGCGGATCACTTCATCCAGCAGTTCGCGGGCGCCTTCCTTGTCGCCAATCTCCTGGTAGGCGATGGCCAGGTCCAGCTTGGTGTCCATCTCCATGTGCAGGGCCGACATTTCCACTTCGGCTTGCGGCTTCACCAGTTCGGTGCCCAGGTCCAGGTCGATGCCGGACAGGTCGAATTCCGGCGCGGCTTCGGCCACCGCCGCGGCGGCAGGGGCCAGCGCCGGCTCGGCTTCCGGCAGGTCGAAATCGGCCGGGGCAAAGTCGGATGCGCTCAGCGGGGTTTCATCGGCCGGCACGGCAGGCGCCGGGCTGCCCGGCAGCGTGAAGTCCATCAGGTCCAGGCCGGCCAGCGGGTCGGCGTCCACCGCCTTCGCTTCCGCTTCGGCGGCCGGCTGCACTTCGCCCGGCAGGTCCAGGTTGAAGTCCATGCCCAGGTCGTCGGCCAGCGACGGCGCGGCGGCGGCAGCCACCGGCTCGGCTTCCGGCAGCGGCGCCAGTTCCGGCACGGCGGTCAGGTCGGTCTCGGCGGCGGCGGCGGCCTTGGCCGGTGCGGCGTCGAAGTCCAGGTCGAAGGCCAGGTCAGGCACGTCGTTGGACGCTTGCGCCGGCTCGGCAGCCGGTGCCGCTTCGGCAGCGGGAGCGCTCGGCTCGAAGCTCAGGCCACCCAGGTCGAAGTCCAGGGTGTTGGTATCGGCCTTGGCGGCCTGCTTGGCCTCTTCCTCGCGCGCCATGTCGCCCAGGGACGGCAGCGCGGTGGCGTCGCGGTCCAGGTCGAAGTCCATCACATTGCTGTCGGCGGCGGCCGGCGCCTCGGCTTCCTGGCTCAGATCCAGGTCCAGGCTCGGCTCTTCGGCGGCGGCCGGGTTGCGCTGGGTGGCGTCGGCGAACAGGGAAGCGAAATCGTTCACGTCTTCGCCTGGCGCATGCGCCTCGCTGGCAACGGCAGAGGCGCCCGCGCCGATTGCCGCGCCGGCGGCGGCCATGCCCAGGCCGGCAACGGCCGGCTGTGCGGCGCTTGCGT
>DASWYX010000645.1:0-15730 GCA_036404755.1 Pseudoduganella sp. | reverse complement strand
AACGGCAAGGTGGCCGCGAAGTTCGGCACCAAGCGCGGCGAAGGCGTGAGCTGGAAGGGCATGTTCATCCAGGCGCCGGAAGGTGCGGAAGTGCGCTCGGTAGCCGGCGGCCGCGTGGTCTTCGCGCGCTGGCTGCGCGGTTTCGGCAACCTGATCATCGTCGACCACGGCGGCCAGTACTGGAGTATCTACGGTTTCAACGAATCGCTGCTGAAACGCGAAGGCGATGCGGTGAAGGCGGGCGATCCGATTGCGGCGGCCGGAAATACCGGTGGCAACGAAGAATCGGGTTTATACTTTGAATTGCGACACCAGGGCAAGGCATTCGACCCTGCAGGGTGGGTGAAGTTCTAGAAATAGTGAAAGCGTCATGGGAAACAAGTTCAAGAGCATCGGCCTGATCGGCCTGGGCATGGTGGCCGGTGTCGCCGCTTCCATGCAATTTTCCGCCGTGGCGCAGAAATCCGGCTCGCCGCTGCCGCTCGAGGAGCTGCGCCAGCTCTCGGACGTGTTCGGCCTGATCAAGTCCGACTACGTGGAGCAGGTGGACGACAAGAAGCTGGTGCAGGACGCCATCGCCGGCATGGTCGCTTCCCTCGACCCCCATTCCGTCTACCTGGACAAGAAAGCCTTCAAGGAAATGCGCGAATCGGTGGCCGGCAAGTTTGTCGGCATCGGCATCGAGGTCGGCATGGAAGACGGCTACGTGAAGGTGGTCTCGCCGATCGAGGATTCACCCGCCTTCCGCGCCGGCATCAAGGCCGGCGACCTGATTACCCGCCTGGATAACACGCCGCTCAAGGGCCTGTCCCTGGATGAAGCGATCAAGAAGATGCGCGGCGATCCGAAGAGCAAGGTCACGCTGACCATCTCCCGCAAGAATGAAGACAAGCCGCTGATCTTCCCCATCGTGCGCGAGGAAATTCACGTGCACAGCGTGAAGGCGAAGATGATCGAGCCGGGCTACGCCTGGCTGCGCATCTCGCAATTCCAGGAACCCACGCTGGATGATATGGCGAAGAAGCTGGGCAAGTTGTATGCGGACAATCCGAACATCAAGGGCCTGGTGCTGGACCTGCGCAATGATCCGGGCGGCGTGGTGCCGGGCGCGATCGGCGTCTCGGCCGCCTTCCTGCCCAAGGATTCCGTGGTGGTGTCCACCAACGGCCAGCTGATCGACTCGCAGCAGACTTTCTACGCCCGTCCCGAATACTATTCCGGCCGCAGCGGCGGCGATCCGCTGTCCAGGCTGCCCGCCGCGCTGAAGACGGTGCCGATGGTGGTGCTGGTCAACGGCGGCTCCGCCTCCGCCTCGGAAATCGTGGCCGGCGCGCTGCAGGACTACAAGCGCGCCATCGTGATGGGCAGCCAGACCTTCGGCAAGGGCTCGGTGCAGACGCTGCGCCAGCTGACCGCCGACACGGCCGTCAAGCTGACCACGGCCCGCTACTACACGCCGAACGGCCGCGCCATCCAGGCCAAGGGCATCGTGCCGGACATCCTGGTCGATGAAACGGCCGAAGGCGATGCGCTGAACGCCCTGCGCGTGCGCGAAGCGGACCTGGACAAGCACCTGAGCAACGGCGAAGAAGCTGCGCCATCCAGCCGCCGCGACGAGCTGGAAGAGGAGCAGCGCCTGATTGCGCTGGCCAAGACGCAAAAGCCGATCGAATTCGGCGGCAAGGACGACTTCCAGCTGGCCCAGGCCCTGAACCACTTCAAGGGCCTGCCGGTGAAGCTGGCCAAGGCGGAAGTGCAGCAGCCGCCGGTGGCGGACCTGAAAGCGGAACCCAAGCCGGTACAGGTGCCCAAGCTGGACGACAAGGCAGCGGCCAAAAAATAAGCATGGACGACAACCAGCTGCTGCGCTATTCGCGCCATATCCTGCTCGATGAAATCGGTATCGAAGGCCAGCAGAAAATCCTGGAGGCGAAAGCCCTGGTGATCGGCGCCGGCGGCCTTGGTTCGCCGGCCGCCATGTATCTGGCCTCGGCCGGCATCGGCCAGCTGACCATCATCGACAACGACACCGTCGACCTCACCAACCTGCAGCGCCAGATCGCCCACACCACGGCGCGCGTGGGCCGCGCCAAGGCCGAATCGGCGCGTGAAACCCTGCATGCCATCAATCCCGATATCCGCATCACCGCACTGGTGGAGCGGGCCGACGATGCGCGCCTGGCCGAACTGGTGTCGCAGCACGACGTGGTGCTCGATTGCACCGACAATTTCAAGACCCGCCATGCCGTCAACCGCGCCTGCGTCGCGCACAAGGTGCCTCTCGTCTCCGGGGCCGTGATCCGCTTCGATGGGCAGTTGAGCGTGTTCGACCCGCGCACGGGCGGGCAGCCCTGCTATTCCTGCCTGTTCCCGCAGGACCAGCCCTTCGAAGATGTGGCCTGCTCCACCATGGGCGTGTTCGCGCCGCTGGTGGGCGTGGTCGGCGCCATGCAGGCCGCTGAGGCGTTGAAGCTGGTGATGGGCATCGGCGAATCGCTGGCCGGCCGCCTGTTGCTGCTGGATGGCCTGCGCATGGAGTGGAGCAGTATCAGCATCGGCCGCAATGACGCTTGTCCCGTCTGCGGCACCATACAAGGAGACTGAATGAAGCGACTTTCGGCCGTCATCGCGCTATCCCTCGCCGCCGCCTTCGCGCAGGCGGCAACCCAGACCACACGCTACGTCATCATTTCCGAAAACAGCGGCAAGCAGATGGGCGAGCAGGTGGTGGAACGGCAGGACGACGGACTCACCAGGGTACGCTTCATCTACAAGGACAATGGCCGCGGCCCTGAACTGACGGAAGAATTCCGCCTGGCGCCGGACGGCACGATGAGCAGTTACAAGGTCAAGGGCAATTCGACCTTTGGCGCCGTGGTGGACGAGAGCTTCACCCGCAACGGCAGCAAGGCCGAATGGAAATCGACGTCGGAGCAGGGCAGCAGGGAAGTCAGCGGCCCGGCCATCTATGTCCCGCTGAACAGCAGCTATGAATTCAACTCCGCGGCGATTGCCGCACTGGCCGCCGCGCCGGAGCACCGCCTGCCGCTGCTGCCCTCCGGCACGCTGACCCACCGCAAGCTCGATGAAGTGCAGGTGACCGGCGCGGACGGCAAGACGCAGACCGTGCAACTGCTGGCGCAAACAGGCCTGGGCCTGAGTCCATCGTTCTACTGGGCCACGACGGGCGAAAAGCCTTATCTGTTTGCAGTCGTGGTGCCGGGCGCTTTTGTGGCGTCGCTGGAGGGCTGGCAGGGCAACGGCAAGCTGCTGGCCGAGCGCCAGAAAGAGGCCGAGGCGCGCATGCTGAACGAGCTGGCGGAAAAGCTGCAGCATCCGCTGGACGGCCTGACCGTGGTGAAGAACGCGCGCGTATTCGACAGCGAGAAAGCGGTCGTCGGCAAGCCGTCGGACATTTATCTGCTGCGCGGCCGCATCACCGCCGTGCTGCCGGCCGGCTCGCCGGTGCGCGGCGCCGTCAACGAAATCGACGCAGGCAACCGCATCGTGCTGCCTGGCCTGTTCGACATGCACTCCCACATTAACCGCTGGGAAGGCGCGCTGCACGTGGCGGCCGGCGTGACCAGCGTGCGCGACATGGGCAACGACAACGCCCAGCTGCAGATGATGATCGACGAGACGGCAACCGGCAAGCTGCTGGCGCCGCAGATCGTGCCGGCCGGTTTCCTGGAAGGCGAGAGCGCCTATTCCTCGAACGCGGGCTTTGTCGTGAAGACGCTGCCGCAGGCGAAGAACGCGATCGACTGGTACGCGGAACACGGTTATCCGCAGCTGAAGATCTACAACTCCTTCCCGAAGGAGATCCTGAAGGATACCGTGGCCTACGCCCACCAGCGCGGCATGCGCGTGTCCGGCCACATCCCGGCCGGCCTGCGCGCGCAGCAGGCGCTGGACGCCGGCTATGACGAGATCCAGCACATCAACCAAGTGATGCTGAACTTCCTGTTCAAGCAGGGCGTGGAGACACGCAGCCTGGAACGCTTCTACCTGCCGGCCGAAAAGACGGGCGAGCTCGATTTCAACTCGAAGCCGGTGAAGGATTTCATCGCCACGCTGGCGAAAAAGCAGATCGTGATCGACCCGACCCTGTCCACCTTCGCCTTCCTCAAGCAGCAGGATGGCGATGTGAACGAACCATGGGCGCCGGTGGAAGCGAATATGCCGCCCGACGTCGCGCGCGGCTTCCATGTGGGCACGATGAAGATTCCGGATGCCGTCACGCAGAAGCGCTACGAAAAGTCGTTCGCGAAAATGGTGGAATTCGTGGGGCGCCTGCACAAGGCCGGCGTGCCGCTGGTGGCCGGTACCGACGACCTGGCCGGCTTTACGCTGTGGTCCGAGCTGGAATTCCTGGTCAAGGCGGGCCTCACGCCGGCGCAGGCGATCCAGGTCGGCACGCGCAATGGCGCGCGCTACACGCGCACCAGCCACGAACGCGGCAGCATCGAAGCCGGCAAGCTGGCCGACTTGGTGCTGGTCGATGGCGACCCGACGAAGGATATCCGCGACCTGCAGAAAGTGGCCGCCGTGATCACGCGCGGCCGCATCATCTACCCGCAGGAGGTGGACAAGGCGCTCGGCATCAAGCCTTTCGTCAACGAGGCGCCGGCCGTGAAACCCCTGCAAGCGGTGCCGTCGAATATCGCCGGCAGCAATGAGGGTGCGCTGCGCCGGATTGGCGCAAGTGCCCGCCAGCGTGACTGATTCGTCTATACTGCTGGATCCAGGCATCATTGTTTATTTCATAACTTAACCTTTATGCAAAAGATTGTTCAACGCCGCCGTGCCCGCGGCTTTACCCTGATTGAAATCATGGTTGTCGTTGTGATTATGGGCGTGCTGGCCGCGCTCGTGGTCCCGAAGCTGCTGGGCCGCGCCGCCGAATCGAAGGTGGCCGCCGCCAAGGTGGATATCGCGACCATCATGCAGGCGCTCAAGCTCTACAAGCTGGATAACCAGCGCTACCCGACCACCGAACAGGGCCTGCAGGCGCTGCTGACCAAGCCGACCACCGGCCCGGCGGCCAATGGCTGGAAGGCGGGCGGCTACATCGAGAAAATGCCGAAGGACCCGTGGGGCAATCCCTACCAGTACCTGTCGCCGGGCCTGAAGGGCGAAATCGATGTGTTCTCCTACGGCGCCGACGGCCAGCCCGGCGGCACCGGTGACGATGCCGACGTCGGTTCCTGGGACAACTAAGGAAGTTTGAGGCATGCGCGGCCGCCAGCGCGGATTTACGCTGATTGAACTGCTGGTGGTGCTGGTCATCATCGGCCTCACGCTGGGCCTCGTCACGATGAATGCGGCGCCGAGCCAGCGCCAGGCCTTGCAGCAGGAGGCCCAGCGCATCGCCTTGCTGCTGCAGCTGGCGCGCGACGAAGCCATCGTGCGCAACCGCCCGGTGGCGTTCGAAGCCAGCTCGGAAGCTTACCGCTTCCTGGTCCGCAACGACCGCACCTGGGAGCCGCTGCCGCAGGACGATATGCTGCGCGAACGCCAGTTCAAGCAATCCCCGGTCCGCCTGCTGCTCGATCCGGCCACCAATGCGCCGGGCAACCTGCGCATCGTGTTCGGCCGCGAACCGGTGGACAAGCCCTTCGCGCTGACGCTGGCCCTGGGCGAAGTCAGCGCCACTATCCGCGCCGATGGCGTGGGCCATTTCACTGTGGACTGAGGATGCGCCGTCAACGAGGCTTTACCCTGCTGGAAGTGCTGGTGGCGCTGCTGATCGTCGGCACGGCGCTGGGCGCTTCGCTGCGCGCCATCGGCAGCCTGACGCAGAACAGCGATGGCCTGCGCCTGACGATGATGTCCACCTGGTCGGCGGAGAACCGGCTGGTGCAGGTGCGCCTGGCCAAGGTCTATCCGGCCATCGGCAAGACCACCTTCGAATGCCCGCAGGGCGACCTGCAGCTGCTGTGCCAGGAGGAAGTGATCCAGAGCCCGAACCCGCGCCTGCGCCGCGTGGAAGTGAGCGTGTTCGAAGCCAGCCGGCCGGAGCGCCGCATCATCAAGCTGGTTCAACTGGTGCTGCAGGAATGAAGCGCATCACTTTGCCGCCACGCGGCTTTACACTGGTCGAACTGCTGGTCGCGATCACGGTGCTGGCTATCGTGGCCGTACTGGGCTGGCGCGGCCTGGATGGCATCGTCCGCTCGCGCGAACAGCTGACCGCGCAGATGGAGCAGACGCGCGGCATCCAGCTCGCCTTCGCCCAGCTGCAAAGCGACCTGGAACAGATTGCCGACAAGGGCACGGTGCTGAACAACCACCAGAACCTGATGGCCGACAACACGCGCCTGGTCTTCATCCGCACGGTGCTGACCGAGAATGCGCCAACCCAGCTGCAGGTGGTCAGCTACCGCATCCGCGACGGCATCCTGTCGCGCCGCGAATCGCCGTCCACGCGCGACCTGGTGCAGCTGGATGCGCTGTGGCAGGCCGCGCTGGGCGATGCGGGCGGCGATGTGCAGCGCGAAGTGGCCCTGCATGGCGGCGTGAACGGCATGGGCGTGCGCGTGTGGGAAAACGGCGCGTGGAAACAGCCGGAAAACGCGTCCACTTCCTTCTCGAACGTGACGCAATCGTCCGGCGAGGTGCCTTGCACCAGTACAGAACCGGGCGCCTGCCAGGGGCAGGGTGAAAGCAGCACCGGCACCGCCCCGCTGGGACCGAGCGGCCAGCCTGTGCCGCAGGTCGCGCTGCCGCAGTCCGGCCCGACGGGCATCGAGGTGTCGCTGCAAATCCAGGGCTTGCCGAATGCGCTGGCCAAGATCTTCCTGCTGGGGGCCGTATGAGCAGGCGTCCTGCACTGCGCCAGCGCGGCGTGGCCGTGGTCACGGCCCTGCTGCTGACGACCCTGGCCGTCGCCATCGTGGCCAGCCTGTTCTGGCAGCAGCAGGTGCAGGTGCGCTCGATGGAAAACCAGCGCCTGCATTTCCAGACGCGCTGGATCCTGCGCGGCGGCCTTGACCTGGTGCGCCTGGTGCTGCGCCAGGACTTCACGGACAGCCGCGGCGTCACCCGCGCGGACGGCATCTGGGCCACGCCGCTGGCCGAAACGCGGCTCGACCAGTTCGTCGAGCGCGAGCGCGTCCAGAACGAATCTTTCGATGCGACAATTGCGGGGCAGACTTATGACGCACAGTCGCGCTACAATCTGGCGAATCTGGCCCTTAACCGTTACGTCCTGCCGGCGCAGGTGACCGTTTTCCAGCGCCTGCTGCAGAACCTGCAGCTGAACCCCTCGCTGGCGCAGGCGGTGGCCGAGCAGGTGGCCCGCAGCCAGGTCGCCAGCACGGCGCCCAATGGCATCGCGCCGGGGCAGCCGCCTGTCCCGAACGGCAATGGCCAGCCGATGGAGCTGGTGCGGGTGGAGGATCTGCTGTCGATTTCCGGCTTCAACCAGGCCGCGATCGAGAAGCTGCGCGAATTCGTGATCGTGCTGCCGGACCAGGCGCGCGTGAACGTGAACACGGCGCCGGCCGAAGTGCTGTCGGCGCTGACGGATATGTCGGTCAGCGAGGCGCAGACGATGGTAGTGTCGCGCAAGCGCGCGTTTTACCCGTCGGTCAAGGCCTTCACGGACTACCTCGGGAACACGGGCAAGAAGCTGGTGACGAATGTGGAGGTAGCAACCGGCAGCAATTACTTCCTGGTCCTGAGCCGCGTGCGGCTGGATCGCGCGGAGCTGGTCAGCTGGTCGCTGGTCAGGCGCGAGCCGACCGGCAAGACCAGCATTGTATGGATACGGGAAATCTAAGGAACAAGGAAAGAACGCTTTGACGACTCTTTACATTCGGTACCCGGCCCGCGCCGCTGCCGCCCCCGATACGGGCGTGCCGCACAGCTGCCAGTTTGCCCTGGTGGGCGACGGCGGCAATGTGATGCAGCAGGGCGCCGGCGCACTGGGCAACCTGGGCGATCTGGTCGCGGGCGCGCGCCGCGTGGTGCTGCTGCTGGCCGCCGCCGATGTGACGCTGCTGCGCATGAAAGTGCCGCCGCTGTCGGGCGCCAGGCTGAAAGCCGCTTTGCCCAATCTCGTCGAAGAACAGATCCTGGGCGACCCGGCCGACTGCGTGCTGGCCCTGGCGCCGGCCGGCGGCGACACCGGCGAACGCGTGATTGCCGTCGCCAACCGCGCCTGGCTGGAAGTGCTGGTCAAGGCCCTGGTGGCGCAGGGCGCGCACGGCATCAGCGCGCTGCCTACCCAGCTTTGCCTGCCGCTGCAGCCGGGCGGCGCCTCCGCCGCACTGGGCATCGACGATGCGGGCCTGGAACTGACGTTGCGCACCGCGCAATACGAAGGCATGGGCCTGACCCTGCCGCCGCAGCCGGAAGCGGCGCTGCATACGCTGCGTGCGCTGGCCGGCGACGCCCCCGTTACCCTGTACGTGGCGCCCGCCGTGCGCGCCGAATATGAAAAGCTGGCGCTGGAAGTGCCGGGCATCGTGGTCGAGGAAGACCACTGGGCGCACCGCATCTCGGCCGCCAAGGCCGTGCAGCTGGACCTGGCCGCGGGGCTGGGCGCCGTCAGCGGCGCATCGGCGCGCCTGTGGCAGCGCTGGAAGTGGCCGGTCGGGATTGCCGTCGCGGCCCTGCTGGTGAATATCATCGGCGCCAATGTCGAATGGTTCCGCCTGCGCGGCGAAGCGGCCACCGAGCGCCAGGCCATGCTGCAGGTGTTCCGCGCCGCTTACCCGAACCAGCCGGTGACGGGCGATCCGGTGGCGCAGATGCGCCGCAATATCTCCGTCGCGCGCGCCGCCAGCGGGCAGGGCGGCGGCGATGAATTCACCGCCATGAGCGCCGCGCTGGCCGAGGCGCTGGCCATGCTGCCCAACCGCGAAATCGTGGCGGGCCTGGAATACAAGGAGCGCGCCCTGATCGTGAAACTGAAGCCGAACAGCGTCGATGCCAACGGCATGTCGCAAGTGCAGGCCGCGCTGGCGCCGCGCAAGCTGGCCTTGCAGGAAACGGGTCCCGGCGTGTGGCAGGTCAAGGCGGGAGGCGCCAAGTGAGCAAACTGACGGAAAAATTCGGCGGCTACCGCGCCGCTGCCGGCGCCTGGTGGAACGAGCGCAACGAGCAGGAGCGCCGCATGCTGAAGATCGGCGGCGCCGTCGTCGCCTTCGGCATCGTGTACGGCCTGCTGATCGACCCGGCATTCAGCGGCCGCGCGAAGCTGGCGAAGGAGCTGCCGCAGCTGCGCCAGCAGGTCGCCGAGCTGCAGGCGCTGGCCGGCGAAGCGGCCCAGCTCTCGGCCCAGGCGCCGATCCAGCCGCCGCCGATGTCGCGCGAGAGCGTGAACGCCAGCCTGCAGCAGCGCGGCCTGACGCCGCAAAGCCTGACCGTGACCGGTGAATATGCCCGGCTGGAATTCAAGGGCGCGGCTTTTGCCGGCATCATCGCCTGGCTGGACGCGATGCGCCGCGAGCAGCGCCTGCTGGTGCAGGAAGCGAACGTCACCGCGCAAAGCACGCCGGGGCTGGTGGACGCCACGTTCACGCTGCGCCAGGAAGCCGGAGCACGATGAAGCGCGCCTTTTTATGGATCCTGGCGATTGCCGCCAGCGCCGGGCTGACGCTGCTGGCGTTCTTCCCGGCATCCTGGGTGGCGCAGATGGTGGAAACGCAGACGGGCGGCCGTTTGACGCTGGGCGACGCCCAAGGTACGCTGTGGCGCGGCTCCGCTTTCATCGGCGGCGCGGCCAGCGGCAAGGATGCCGTCACGCCGCTGCTGCCGGGGCGCTTTGCGTGGAAGCTGTCGCCGCTGGTGCTGGTGGGGAGCGTGGATGTGGAATTGTCCAATCCGGAGTCGCTGTCGCAGCCGGTGAACCTGCGCGGAGGCTTCAGCCAGTGGGAAGTCAGCCCGGCGGCCATCATGCTGCCAGCCGAAGGCTTGTCCGGGCTGGGGGCGCCGCTGAACACGATTGCGCCGAGCGGGCGCATGAAGCTTTCCTGGACCTCGCTGCAGCTGGCGCGCGAGGGAAATGCGGTGTCGCTGAACGGGCGCACCACGCTGGAGCTGCAGGACATGGCTTCGCGCCTGACCTCGATCCGCCCGCTGGGCAGCTATACGGTGGCGCTGGACTGGCAGGGCCAGGCAGCCAACCTGCTGCTGGGGACCGTGAAAGGGCCGCTGCTGCTGAGCGGCAGCGGCAAGATCGACCACGGCCGCCTGCAGTTCTCGGGCCAGGCCGAAGCGGCAAGCGGTTATGAAGATACGTTGGCGGGCCTGCTCAATTTGCTGGGCCAGCGCCGTCCGAATAGCGTTAGAAACGTCATTGCACTAGAGTTCCGATAATGAAGACACACACCGCAAGCAAAAACACTATCCCGGCGCTGCGCCGACTGAGCGCCGCCGCGCTGCTGTGCTGTGCGCTGGCTCCGGCCGCCGCGCCGGTCTGGGCGGCTCCGAACGACGAGGCGGCGCTGAACTTCGTGGGCGCCGATATCGAGTCCGTCATCAAGGCGGTGGGTCATTACACCAACATCACCTTCCTGATCGACCCGCGCGTGAAGGGCACGATTACCCTGGTGTCGGAAAAATCGGTGACCAAGTCGCAGGCTTTCAGCCTGCTCACTTCCGCGCTGCGCCTGCAGGGCTACGCCATCGTCAGCGGCGACGGCTATGCCAAGGTGGTGCCGGAGGCGGAAGCCAAGCTGCAGGCAAGCCCCACCGTGGTGGGTGCACAGGCCGCGCCGAAGGGCGACCAGGTGGTGACCCAGGTTTTCCACCTGAACCACGAAGCGGCCGCCAACCTGGTGACCGTGCTGCGTCCCCTGATCACGCCGAACAACACGATCAACGCCAATCCGGGCAATAACTCCCTCGTCATCACCGATTACGCGGACAACCTGAAACGGCTGGCCAAGATCATCGCTTCGCTGGATGCGCCGTCCGCCACCGACCTGGACGTGATCCCCGTGCGCTATGCGATTGCCAGCGACCTGGCGGCCATGGTCAACAAGCTGATGGAACCGGGCGCCGGCGGCGACTCCGGCCGCGTGAACGTGATGGCCGACCCGCGCACCAACTCGCTGGTGCTGCGCGCACCGTCCGTGGCGCGCGCCAACCTGGCCAAGTCCCTGATCACGAAGCTGGACCAGCCGACCACGCAGCTGGGCAATGTGCACGTGGTCTACCTGAAGAACGCGGAAGCGACCAAGCTGGCGGAAACGCTGCGCGCCGTCGTCTCCAGCGACAGTTCCTCCAGCGGTTCCCAGAGCGGCGGCCAGAGCGGCCTGTCCACACTGGGCACCAACACCGCCGGCGGCAGCCAGCAGGGCTTCGGCCAGAGCGGCACGGGCAGCAGCACCAGCGGCGGCGCCACCGGCCCGACCAATCCTGCGCTGACCGGCAACCGCGGCGCGCAGACGCTGAGCACCGGCGGCGCCGGCGGCTTCATCCAGGCCGACGCCTCCACCAACACCCTGATCATCACCGCGCCGGAAGCGGTCTACCGCAACCTGCGCGCCGTGATCGACCAGCTGGACGTGCGCCGCGCCCAGGTCTATATCGAAGCGCTGGTGGTCGAGGTCAGCGCCGACAAGGCCGCCGAATTCGGCGTGCAGTGGGCGGGCGTAAGCGGCAACGACGGCACCACCTACCGCGTCGGCGGCGGCACGTCGTTCCAGACCGGCACCGGCAACAACCTGCTCAACCTGGCGACGGGCGACGGCAAGGTCGTGCCGGGCGCGGGCCTGACCATCGGCGTGTTCAAGCAGCTGGCCAACGGCAAGCTGGGACTGGGCGCCGTGGCGCACTCGCTGGAAAACGTGGGCGGCACCAATATCCTGTCCACGCCGAACATGATCACGCTGGATAATGAAGTGGCCACCATCCGCGTCGGCCAGAACGTGCCGATTCTTACCGGTTCCTTCACCACCACGTCGGGCAGCAGCACCAACCCGTTCCAGACCATCGACCGCAAGGATGTGGGCCTGATCCTGAAAGTGCGCCCGCAGATTTCCGAGGGCGGCACCATCAAGCTGGCGATCTACAACGAGAATTCCAGCATCGACACCACCGTCTCCTCCGACAGCGGCATCATCCTGAAGACGCGCCAGATCGAAAGCAATGTGATCGCCGACGACGGCCAGATCATCGTGCTCGGTGGCCTGATCCAGGACGATGCGGGCGACAATGTGGAGAAGGTGCGCGGCCTGGGCGACATCCCGGTCATCGGCAACCTGTTCAAGTACCAGAAGCGCTCGCGCAAGAAGACCAACCTGATGGTGTTCCTGCGCCCGCAGGTGATCCGCACGCGCGACCAGAGCACCAACCTGACCGGCGACCGCTACGACTTCATCCGCGGCACGCAGCAGCAGATCCAGCCGGAGAACACCATCCTGATGCCGAACCTCGGCCAGCCGGTGTTGCCGGGCGTGGTCGATGGCCAGCCGACGGGCGGCATGCTGGCGCGTCCGGTGCCGCCGGCGCCGGTGCCGGCGGTTGAACCCGGCGCAGCAACGGAGCCCAAGCAGCAATGACCAACCTCCTGCCCTACGCCTTTGCGCGCGACTTCCTGGTGCTGGCCCAGCCCACGGAAGGCGACGCGCATACGGTCGACGTGCTGATTTCGAACGCGACGCCGCCCGCGGCGATCGCGGAAGTGTCGCGCCGCTTCGGCCGCGTCAACCTGAAGCACATGCCGCGCGCCGACCTTGATGCCGCCATTGCCAGCGCCTATGCGGGCGCGGGCGGCGACGCTTCCCAGGTGGCGGAAGAATTCGACGCCGACCTGGACCTGACCAAGCTGCTGCAGGATGTGCCGGCCATCGAGGACTTGCTGGAATCGTCCGACGATGCGCCCGTGATCCGCATGATCAATGCGCTGCTGACGCAAGCCTTGCGAGATGCCGCCTCCGACATCCACATCGAGCCTTTCGAGCAGACTTCCGTGGTGCGCTTCCGCGTGGACGGCGCGCTGCGCGATATCGTGCGTCCCCGCAAGGCCATCCACGGTTCGCTGATCTCGCGTATCAAGATCATGGCCCAGCTGGACATCGCGGAAAAGCGCCTGCCGCAGGATGGCCGCATCACGCTGCGCGTGGGCGGCAAGCCGGTGGACGTGCGTGTCTCCACGCTGCCGACGGGCCACGGCGAACGCGCCGTGCTGCGCTTGCTGGACAAGGAAGCGGGCCGCCTCGACCTGCAGCACCTGGGCATGAGCGAGCATATGCTGGCCCAGTTCAACCACCTGATCAACCAGCCGCACGGCATCGTGCTGGTCACCGGCCCCACCGGTTCCGGCAAGACGACCACGCTGTACGCCGCACTGTCGCTGCTCAATTCCACCACCACCAATATCATGACGGTGGAAGACCCGATCGAATACGACCTGCAGGGCGTGGGCCAGACCCAGGTCAACCCGCGCATCGACATGACCTTCGCCAAGGCCCTGCGCGCCATCCTGCGCCAGGACCCGGACGTGATCATGATCGGCGAGATCCGCGACCTGGAAACGGCGCAGATCGCGGTGCAGGCGTCGCTGACGGGCCACCTGGTGCTGGCGACCCTGCACACCAACGATGCCGCTTCCGCCGTCACGCGTTTGCTGGACATGGGCATCGAACCCTTCCTGCTGTCGTCCTCGCTGCTGGGCGTGCTGGCCCAGCGCCTGGTGCGCAAGCTGTGCCCCGAGTGCAAGACCTTCGATGGCCAGCAATGGCACGCCGTGGGCTGCGACAAGTGCGGCATGACGGGCTACCAGGGCCGCGTCGGCATCTACGAGCTGCTGCAGACGGATGAACATATCCGCGCTCAGATCCACGACCGTACCTCGGAAGCGGAAGTGCGCGCCACCGCCCAGCAGCATGGCATGCAGACCATGCGCGAGGACGGCGAGCGCTGGCTGGCGAACGGCACCACCACGGCGGCCGAACTGCTGCGCGTGACCAAGGACTAAGCGATGCCGGCCTTCCGTTATGAAGCCGTCGATGACAGCGGCGCCAGCAAGAAAGGCGTGGTCAATGCCGACAGCGCCCGCTCGGCGCGCGCCGACCTGCGCGCGCAGGGGCTGGTGCCGATCAAGGTGGACGCCATTGCCGCCCAGGTGGACGCCAGCGGCGTCGCCACCCGGCGCGGCTTCGGCGAGAAGCTGAGCACCACCGAGCTGGCCCTGTTCACGCGCCAGCTGGCCAGCCTGCTGGAAGCGGGCCTGCCGCTGGAGCAGGCTTTCACGGCCCTGCTGGAACAGGCGGAGCGCCCGTACGTGCGCGACCTGATCGCCTCGATCCGCTCGGAAGTGATCGGCGGCGCCGCGCTGTCGGACGTACTGTCGCGCCACCCGCGCGACTTCGCCGAGATTTACCGCGCCCTGGTGGCGTCCGGCGAGCAGATCGGCCAGCTGTCGCGCGTGCTTTCGCGCCTGGCCGACTACATCGAACGCCGCAATGCGCTGGTGCAGAAGGTGCGCCTGGCCTTTACCTACCCGGCCATCGTGACCGTGGTGGCTTTCCTGATCGTGATCTTCCTGCTCACCTATGTGGTGCCGCAGATCGTGTCCGTGTTTGCGAACACCAAGCAGAAGCTGCCGATCCTGACCGTGATCATGCTCGCCATCTCGGACTTCGTGCGCAACTATGGTTTCGTCGTGCTGGCCGCAGTGATCGCCGCCTGGTTCGGCTGGCGGCGCGCGTTGCAGAACCGGGCGCTAAAGCTGCGCTGGCATACCTGGTTGCTGACGGCGCCCCTGTACGGCAAGTTCGAACGCAGCCTGAATACCTCGCGCTTCGCCAGCACGCTGGCAATCACCACCGGTTCGGGCGTTCCCATCCTGCGCGCGCTGGAGACCAGCCGCGATACGCTGTCCAACGTCGCCATGCGCGAACTGGTGGAGCAGGCCAGCGATGCAGTGCGCGAGGGCGTGAGCCTGGCGCGGGCGCTGTCCGCGCAAAAGCATTTCCCGCCCATGCTGATCCACATGATCCGCGCCGGCGAAATCACGGGCGAGCTGCCCGCCATGCTGGACCGCGCCGCCAGTGCACAGGAAGCGGACCTGGAGCGCCGCACGCTGACCATTGCCGGCCTGCTGGAACCTTTCCTGATCCTGGCCATGGGCGTGGTGGTGCTGCTGATCGTGCTGGCCGTGCTGATGCCGATCATTGAAATCAATCAGCTGGTACGCTGAAAACGGAGAGAAGAACTTGAAGCGTTTGCCTTTGATTTGCAGTGTGGCCGCCGTGGCGGCGCTGTCCGCCTCGCTGGCGTACTGGGGGCTGCAGCTGTTCAAGCCCAAGCAGCGTCCCATCGCGCCGCCGCCCGTCGTGCAGGCGCCCGAAGTGAATGTGGACGCGGCGCGCGGCCTGTTCGGCGGCCAGACGGCCGTGGCCCAGGTCAGCAACTACCAGCTGCGCGGCGTGGTGGCCGCCGCCAATGGCCGCGGCAGCGCCGCCATCATCTCGGCCGACGGCCAGCCGGCGCAAGCCTATGGCGTGGGCAAGGAAATCGCGCCGGGCGTGACCGTGAAGGATGTGCAGCCCCGTTTCGTGACCCTGATGGAGGGCGGCATCCAGAAGCGCCTTGAACTGGCCGTGGACGAAGGCTCGGCATCGAACGGCGTGCAGCCCATGCTGCCGCCGCCGTCCGCACCGCAACCTGTGCCGCAGCCCGTTCCCGTGCCGCCGCCGCAGGCCGCACCGGTGCCGCAACCGGCAACGGTGCCGATCCCCGGACAAGGCGTGAGCCTGCCGCCGGCCGCCCA
>DASWYX010000644.1:0-1958 GCA_036404755.1 Pseudoduganella sp. | reverse complement strand
ACCTAAAACCGGGTCAGACCGAAGGGTCAGACCCAGGCCCGCGGCCGTTGCGTATAGGGTCTGACCCTTGGGTCTGACCCAGGGTCTGGGGTTTAGTTTAGAATGCAGACTCCTTGTCGCACCAACCCTCGTCCCTGCGTGAAGTTTTTACAAGAAAACCGCTTTCTGGCATTTGCCACTGGTCTCTCGGTCGTCGTGCATGCGCTGGCGTTGACGGTGCATTTCGTCGCGCCGAAGAACTTCAAGATCGAGCCCACTGATCCAGGCCTGGAAGTCATCCTGGTTAACGCCAAGCACGACGTCAAGCCGCTGAAGGCCGAGGCGCTGGCGCAGGCCAACCTGGAAGGCGGCGGCAATGCCGATGCCGGCCGCGCCAAATCGCCGCTGCCCGACCTGCGCAAGATGGAATCGGGTGACAGCGTGAAAGCCAGCCGGCGCCGCATCGAAGAACTGGAGCAGATGCAGAAAAACCTGCTCACCCAGATCAAGAAGAGCCCGTTGAGCGCGCCGCCGGTCACGGAAAAGGAAAGGCCCGAGCCTACGCCGACCGGCGCCGACCTGATCGAATCGAGCAAGGCCATCGCCCGCATGGCGGCCGAAATCACGCAGACCATCGACGACCAGAACAAGCGTCCCAAGAAAACCTTCATCACGCCCAGCACGCGCGAAGTCGGCTATGCGGAGTATTACAAGACGTTGCAGCGCCGCGTGGAAGAAGTGGGCACGCTGAATTTCCCGCAAAAGAACGGCCGCAAGCTGTATGGCGAACTGGTGGTCTACATCCCCATTTTCCAGGACGGCACCATCTATATGAAGGACGGCGGCGCCCGCGTCGAGCGCAGCTCCGGCAATCCGGCGCTGGACGAAGCCGCGCTGGCCATCGTGCGCCGTGCCGCGCCTTTCGGCAAATTCCCGCCGAATATGCTGTCGCATGACAAGGACGACCTCTGGGTCATCATCACCCGCTTCAAATTCACCCGCGAAGAGAAGATGGAAGCCAACCTGAGTGGAGTCCAGTAATGGACAAGTACTGCGTCTTCGGCAATCCGATTGCCCACAGCAAGTCGCCCGAAATCCATGCAGCCTATGCCGCGCAAACCGGCCAGCAACTGACTTACGAAAAGCGCCTGGCGCCGGTGGACGGCTTTGCGGACTCCGTGCGCGCCTTCATCGCCGAAGGCGGCAAGGGGGCCAACGTCACTGTGCCCTTCAAGCTGGAAGCGCACAATCTGGCCAATGCGCTGACCGTGCGCGCCCAGGCGGCAGGCGCCGTCAACACCCTGATCTTCAGCGAGGAAGGCATCATCGGCGACAACACCGACGGTACCGGCCTGGTGACGGACATCGTCTACAACGCGCAGACGCCGATCGCCGGCAAGCGCGTGCTGCTGCTGGGCGCCGGCGGCGCCGCGCGCGGCGTGGTGCTGCCGATCCTGGAACACCGTCCGGCTGCGCTGGTGATCGCCAACCGCACCGTGGCCACGGCCGAAGCGCTGGTACAGCAATTCTCCGCGCTGGCGGGCGAGGGCGTGTTGTCCGCCTGCGGCTTTGCCGATATTGAAGGCGCATTCGACATCGTCATCAACGCCACCTCGGCCAGCCTGAGCGCCGACCTGCCGCCCGTGCCGCCGTCCGCCTTCAAGCCCGGCGCGCTGGCGCTGGACATGATGTACGGTAAGGAGCCCACCGTCTTCATGCAGTTCGCCGCATCACACGGCGCGCAAACCCGCGACGGCCTGGGCATGCTGGTCGAGCAGGCCGCCGAAGCCTTCCACGCCTGGCGCGGCGTGCGCCCCGCCACGGCCGATGTGCTGACTGCCCTGCGTGCCAAATTATGAGCAAGGCGAGCGGCAAGGGACGCTTCGCCTGGGTGAAGTGGATCTTCATCGTCCCCATCGTCATCATCCTGGCCGTGCAGCTGTACTTCCTGGTGCAGATCTGGTGGTGGCGCGACCATA